>CAMWXM010000391.1 GCA_947178195.1 uncultured Ruminococcus sp. | reverse complement strand
ATGCCTCCTCATCGGCAATTACATCGGAAATTATTTCATCTGAAATATCTCCCGGAACAACTATCATATCAAGTCCCACCGAGCATACCGCCGTCATTGCTTCCAGCTTTTCAAGTCTCAGCGTTCCGTTATTCACAGCATCTATCATACCTGCGTCCTCAGAAACAGGAATAAATGCTCCCGAAAGTCCGCCCACATTTGAAGACGCCATAACTCCGCCCTTTTTAACAGCATCGTTTAAAAGTGCCAAAGCAGCAGTTGTTCCATGAGTACCGCATGTTTCAAGACCTATCTGCTCTAAAATATGAGCCACACTATCTCCCACAGCCGGCGTAGGTGCAAGAGAAAGGTCAACAATACCAAATGGAACTCCCAGCATTTCCGAAGCCTTAGAGCCTACAAGCTGACCCATTCTGGTTATCTTGAAAGCAGTTTTCTTGATAATATCCGCAATCTCATTGATGGAAGCGTCAGGATATTTAGAGATTGCCGACCGCACTACTCCCGGACCGGATACCCCAACATTTATTACGCAGTCAGGTTCTCCCGGACCATGAAAAGCCCCCGCCATAAAAGGATTATCCTCCGGTGCATTACAGAATACCACCAGCTTTGCAGGCCCGATACACTGATTATCGGCAGTCCTCTCGGCGGATTTTTTTATGATCCTGCCCATCATAGCCACAGCGTCCATATTAATACCCGACTTGCTTGAGCCTACGTTTACCGAAGAGCATATGTTCGATGTTACCGCAAGGGCCTCGGGAATAGATTCGATAAGCTCTATATCTCCTGCGCTGAATCCCTTCTGAACAAGAGCGGAATAACCGCCGATAAAGTTTACACCGCAGCTGTCTGCCGCTTTCTGCAAAGCCAGGGCAAATTTCACCGGATTTTTTTCAGTGCATGCCGCACATACCATAGCAATAGGAGTTACGGAAATTCTCTTGTGGATTATGGGAATCCCATATTCCTTTTCAATTCTCTCCCCAGTTTTTACAAGGTCTTTAGCTTTGGAAGTAATTTTATTATATACCTTTTCGCATGCTTTGTCAATATCGCTGTCGATACAGTCGAGAAGCGATATTCCCATAGTAATAGTTCTGATATCAAGACATTCGTCCTGTATCATTCTTATAGTTTCAAGTATATCATAAGCGTTTATCATCATACTATCTCCTTAGACTATTTATCCATGTTTCAGACCCTATGCATAGAATTAAAAATATCCTGATGCATAGTATGGATAGAAAGACCGAGGGATTTTCCCAGTTCATCAAGCTTTTCGCCAAGAACCACAAAATCCGTATTCATTTTGGAAATATCCACCATCATTATCATGGCGAACATATCCTGAAGAACGCTCTGCGTCACCTCCATAACATTGGCGTTATATTCAGCGCATATACTGCTGACCTTCGCCAGAATACCTACGTTGTCTTTTCCTATAACAGTAATGACAGCTTTCATAACAAACTCCATTCTACCGCCTGAAAATCCGGCGGCAAATTTTTTAAAGTGATATTTAAAAATATCCGCTTTAAATTCTATTATAACACACTTTTCCGGAAAAAAGCAAGTGTTAAATTATTTTTTTATTTCTCTTTATCATGCGCCGTTTCAGCGTATGCTCTGTGATCTCCGTCAGCCTGTCAACGGTATCTTCGGGAAAATCGGCTATAAACTGAATGCTTTGTTCATACGCCTCATGCTGGTCAAGCTTTAATATTTCAGAAAAAAACTTATTTACCATGTTAAAGCTTACCGAGAGTCTTTTTACGCAATCCCTCCCCAACCCGGTAAGGACAACACTTGAAGAATAATCCGGTTCTATAAGCTCCAGCCTTGCCATGCATTTGAGGGTACGGCTGACGCTGGAGCGGCTTACCGACAGATCGTTGGCAATATCCACCGAGCGGACAATTTTAAGATTCCGGCTCAGGCCGTCAATTGTCAAAAGATATTTATATTGTCCCTTGCAAAGTTTCATGCTTTCCCTCCCCATTTATTTCCGTAAAACTTTAAAATCCCACACAATCAGCGTTATGTACTCTGCTTTTTATACTCATTTTCAAGCCATTTTACCATTTCTTCAAAGCCTTCTTCGCTGAGAGTGAATTTTTTTTCGATTTCTATTTCAGCAAGCTCCGAGCAAAGAACTCCATGCCAAATAAGCACGGTAAGGTTTTCCTTGTCGGGAATTATCTTATAATTAAAATTATTAAGACTTCCCGTAAAAATATTTCCGCTCTGATAATAGTAAAATCTTCTTAAATCAAAAATTTCCGATGCGCTTGTGCGTTCCATGTTTATTCCCTCTTATCTTTTTGAGCATCACAATTATAAGCATTACTGCGGCGATTCCGGTAAGTGCTCCCGAAAAATCTATCATAACGTCACGCAGCTCACAGCTTCGCCCTTCCACAAAATATTGATGAATTTCATCGCTTATAGCATACATCAGGCATATCGCCGCAGAAATGATACCATATAATTTAAACTTTGAATTGCGGCAGGCTATAAGGCTCAATACTCCAAGCATAGCATAAACAGAAAAATGAGCCATTTTTCTTACAATAAACTGACAATCGCCTAAAATTTTGATTTTCACCGTTTCAGAAAGACTTTCAAAATCATCATGAACCATACTGGCAAGAAATTCCGCAAAGCCTCCACTTGTCTGCAATGAGTTTTCTGCCTTCTGCGCCGATAAGCAGAATATCAGTATCATCAGTCCTGCCGTAAGTATCCATGGGAAAGCTATTTTAATGCAGCTCCACCCAGAATCCGACTCCCTGTCTGAAGTAAAATCCTTGTACGGTATTGCCTTCAATTTTCTCATAAACACTCCCATATGCTTTAAGGTGTCACCTTAATTTAATCTAAATTTAATATAGTATATGC
>CAMWXM010000390.1 GCA_947178195.1 uncultured Ruminococcus sp. | reverse complement strand
TGTTAAACGCTTTTTTATTTCTTCAACCTGATAATTGTCATAAGACCAAGTTTCTAAGCCAACTTTTATTGGCAGCTGAGCAAACTTACAAGTTTCAAAGTTACCATTATCATCACTATTTTCAAAAAGTGTTTTTATGTCCTCGGACTCTGATGGCATAAAGAAGTAGTGTACACAATCACTTTTCCTTTTGGAAAGAACCATTATCGAAACATAGGTAATCCTCCCCTTGAAAATATCCGTTGCTTTGAAGTCAATCAGCTTTTCAAGGTATTTACCTTCGTTGATAAGAGAACGTATTGAACGTCCATAATCAGTCTTGAACCAGCGCCTTTGAATTATAAATCCAAGTTTTCCGTCAGAGTTGAGCAAACTGATACATTTCTCAATAAATAATACTGAAAGGTCTGCTTTACCCTCAAATGAACTATAGCTTGTACTTAAATAATCGTGCATTAATGGCTGGGCTGCTTTGAAATGTTTAGTTTCAACATAAGGCGGATTGCCTATGACATAAGAAAAACCCTTATTCTTTATAAAAACATCTGCAAAGGCAGCTCTTATATCAAATGGCTTTATTTCAGCAATGTTTTCTGCAGGGATTTTTCTGTCTGTACTTACTAAAGTGTTTCCCAGTTTAACGTTTCGATCAATATCATGAAGTATCTTTTCTCCAAAAGCACCAATGTCGTTCCAAACTAAAGGATTGTTTCCATCAACGATTTTTAATGCCAATGACATTTTAGTTACCTCAATAGCAGCTTCATCACAATCTATGCCATGAATACAATTGGTAACAATAGCTCGTCTGCCGTTAATAGTAAGCATATAGCTTTCGTCCTGTACAAAGAAATAATCACTGTACTTGCTCCGCATTTTTTCATCAGAGCTAAGAAGCTCTATCATTTTCCTTGCCAGCAATTCATAAACAGATACAATAAACACACCTGAGCCGCAACATGGTTCAAGTATTTTGATGTTGAAAAGATCCTCAACAGTTTTTACCGCAGATAGGTTGATTGTTTGTTTGCAGACCATATCCACAATATGTTCAGGTGTGCAAACTGCTCCATTGGTCTTAACGTATTCAGATTTTGTTACACCCTCTATTTTTCCATTCCTGATGACAAGCTGTTTACCGAGAAATTCTTCATATATGTTAGCAATTACTTTAACAGGAATTACATCAAACCGATATGGGAATGGGTAATACAGCCCATTGATAAATTCTGAAAGAACAGTATTATCTACGTTAAGGCTCTGGAATATTTCATCACGTTTAAACATTGCACCGTCATAATGGTCATAGAACTCCATATAACAGCTATTCTTGAACGAATTCCAAAATCCTCGCTCATCTGACAGAAAATTCTTCAGTTTTTCATGTTGTTCAATTTCTTTAGATTCGCAAACCCTGATAAATATTATTCGATCAAGTATTACTTGAACATAGTAATTGAGCAAAGAATCACTATTAATGGTATCTGGGTTAAGCTTTATTAAACTTTTGGCAAGCTTTATTCTAAAATCAGACAACATCAGCATAAAATTGCTGTCAAGTTGATTGTTACCTTCTACGGCTGTTACCTTGTACAATTGTTCGAGATGGTTTGAACAAATATTATCATGCCATAGATGTTCAAATAGTATGTCAAAGTTCTCTATATAATCATCAATTGATAATTGCTTCGTTCCAATATTTGCATTTTGATCGGGTGCAGGAACAAATCGTGTATCATATATGACAAACTGCTCAAAGTTTGATACAAAAGCACAAGGAGACTGTGCAGACCAACCGTATGAACGAATCTGAAAAGCTGTTTCTTTACTTGTAAATATATTTACATCCAGAGACTTCGCATCTAAAAACGATTTGATATTTATACCGTTCATTAAGGTATAGTCAGGCTTTTTGTGAGTAGACTTGATTTGATTAAGTTTTTCTACCTGTTTGGAGCTTAACACACGCTCTTGTAGCACCTGAGAAGTATTTTGCACATCCCAACCAAAAATAGAAAGAAATTCGTTAAGCCAAGTTCTGATAGTTTCTTCGCTGATATCTTTATGCTCTTTCTTTCTGAGTGTATTGTTATATCGTTCAATCAACTCAGAGAGCTTTGATTTCGCCAAATCTTTATTTAAATTGCTCATATCTAATCTCCTCTGTGGCGGTTTGAATCAATTCAAACTGCTTGATAAGCTACATTGATTATCCAATATACATTATAGCACAAACCAACAAAAAAGCAGCTGAGAAACTAAAAATTCGCCTGATTTTCATTAAACAACAATTTTAACCCCGTCAAAATCAAAATTCTCCTCACTCATTATCATCGTCATCATCTTTTGTTCACTAAATATTATGTTTCTGAAAGTTCTTTTTCAGTGGCTTTATCTATTTGTCAGCGGAATAAACAACTTTAGGGAATCGCCTCTGCTTAAATAGACGTAGTTATTTTCAGCTTTCGTCAGGAGAAATATCCTTAAATATTCTTGAAAGTGTTTTCTTTTCAAAGACATATTTGCCGCTTTTTCATAAACAATCCGTACATTGATCGAATTTCTATCAGCTTGCTTAAAGCTCTCATTTACCTCGTCTAAAAAACCACTTATAGCGGTATTTAAAAATGCTCAAAATTATAATACTCGATTGGAGCAATTTCTATCCCTTTATTGATTGCCATTTTCCTAAGCTGTTCGGAAACATTTTTTATGGTGGCAGGACGCTGTATTTCCTTGTTACAAACTTTAATACAAGCATCTAACAATATTGCCGTCTCGTATTTAGCCCAGAAAATGCGTAATGCTATAAAATAGCTGCCAGCACAAAATATATTGCAACACTTTATTATAACATATTTTGTGACAGATTTCAACCTTATAATTGTAAATTTTTTGATTTTATTAATAGAACATCAC
>CAMWXM010000389.1 GCA_947178195.1 uncultured Ruminococcus sp. | reverse complement strand
GAATGTCAGTGCCCATCTCATTAATAAATGAATATTGATAAAAATTATTTATATTCGTCCTTTAAATACGTTATTGAGATCTCAGCAAAAAACAATGAGGGCACTGAAAAAATTGAAAATGTATTGAATGAAATGTTTTTATCAGGCAGTTCCGATGCTGACGAGGGAATAATTGCAAATGAGCGTCAGAAAAATTGCCTTGAAAAATCCCTTGCAAATTTAAGGGAAGCCGGATATATACTTGATAACGGCGAAACCCTCGACGCAGTAACAGTAATGATAGACAGCGCTGTCGAGGCTCTTATGGAGCTTACAGGTGAAAAAGCCTCAGATATTGTAATTGATGAGGTGTTTTCAAGATTTTGTGTAGGGAAATAATGTTCCACGTGGAACATTTTAATATTGAAACGGAGCTTGAATTATGAGTTACTTTATGGAAGAATTTGACGTTGCAGTTGTCGGCGGAGGTCATGCGGGAGTTGAAGCTGCTCTCAGCAGCGCGCGTCTGGGCTGCAAAACTGTTATGTTTACAATATCTCTCGACCAGATAGCAAATATGCCATGTAATCCGTCTATCGGCGGAACGGCTAAGGGTCATCTCGTCAGGGAAATTGACGCCCTGGGTGGAGAAATGGGCAGGGGAGCGGATAAATGCTTTATTCAGAGCAGAATGCTTAACAAAGGTAAGGGACCTGCTGTCCATAGCCTTCGTGTACAGGCAGACAGAATGAAATACCACGAATACATGAAAAAGATATGCGAGGCACAGGAAAACCTCTTCGTAAAGCAAGGTGAAATATCCGAAATAATTACCGAAGATAATAAAATATGCGGCTTAATAACAAGACTTGGAGCTGAATATAAGGTTAAAGCTGTTATTATTGCAACCGGCACATATCTTAAAGGAAAGATTCATATTGGTGAGGAATCCTTTGAAAGCGGTCCTGACAGCGCATTGCCGGCAAATTTTTTATCTGAAAGTCTTAGACAAAATGGCGTAGAAATAAGACGATTTAAAACAGGCACTCCATGTAGAGTGCATAAAAGAAGCATAAATTTTGAGGCTATGGAAATACAAAACGGCGATGAGGATATAGTGCCTTTTTCATTTGAAACCGAAAAGGATAATATGAAAAATATTGTATCCTGCTATATAACCTATACAAATGCTGAGACTCATAGGGTTATTCTGGATAATCTGGACCGTTCGCCTTTATATTCTGGCAGGATAGAAGGAGTTGGTCCAAGATATTGTCCGTCTATTGAGGATAAAATCGTGAGATTTGCTGATAAGGAAAGGCATCAACTTTTTGTAGAGCCTATGGGACTTAATACTGACGAGTATTATTTACAGGGAATGTCATCTTCGCTTCCCGAAGATGTCCAGAAGAATTTTTTGCGCACTATAAAAGGTCTTGAAAATGTTGAAATAATGCGTCCTGCATACGCTATCGAATATGACTGTTGTGACCCTACTCAGATGAAGCCTACCCTTGAATTTAAAAATTTATTGGGATTATACGGTGCTGGGCAATTTAACGGAAGCTCAGGTTATGAAGAGGCTGCCGCTCAGGGACTTGTTGCCGGTATAAATGCCGCCCTTAAAATACAAGGGAAGCAACCGCTTATACTGGATAGGGCAAGCTCTTATATCGGCACTCTTATAGACGATCTTGTAACAAAAGGCTGTGCCGACCCTTATAGAATGATGACTTCACGAAGCGAATACAGATTAGTTCTCAGACAAGATAACGCAGACCAGAGGTTGACCCCTGTGGGACATAAATTGGGATTAATTTCTGATGAAAGATATGAAAGGCTCCAGAAAAAAATTTCAGAAACCGAAAAGGAAATTAATCGAGTAAAAAAACTGAATATTTCTCCAACTACGGAGATAAATCAGTTTTTAACAGAAAAAGGAACTTCTGTACTTTCTACAGGCTGTAAGCTGGCTGACCTGATACGCCGTCCTCAGCTTGGGTATAAAATGCTGGAAAAATTTGATACAAACCGTCCCCAGCTTAATGATGAGGTATGCGAACAGGTGGAATTGCAGATAAAATACGAGGGATATATTGTAAAGCAATTGGAACAGATAGAGATAATGAGAAAAATGGAAGTAAAAAAATTGCCGGAAAATGTAGATTATTCAACCATTCGTGGTTTAAGACTGGAAGCGGCTGAAAAGCTTAACAAGCAAAAGCCAGAAAATATTGGTCAGGCGTCAAGAATCTCAGGCGTTTCGCCAGCAGATGTATCTGTTTTAGCAGTATGGCTGGAACAGCAGAGGAGGAAATAATAATGGATTTTCAACGGGCTGAGAAGCTGTTTGTGGAAAACGGATTAAAATACACAAAAGCTCTTCATGAAAAACTGACAATATATTATAATTTTCTGATTGAATATAATAATAAAGTAAATCTTACTGCAATTACAAATGAAGAAGAGGTATGGATAAAGCATTTTCTTGACAGTATTATTATAGAAAAATATGTTTCTGTTCCTGAAAATGCCTCTGTAATAGACATAGGAACAGGGGCAGGATTTCCCTCTGTTCCGCTGAAGCTGTACAGAGATGATATTAGACTGACTCTGCTTGATAGCCTGAATAAAAGAATTGTTTTTTTAAATGAGCTTTCAACAAAGCTTCAGATAAATGTTGCAACCTTAAATATGAGAGCTGAAGACGCAGCAAAAAATCAACAGTTCAGAGAAAAATTTGATGTTGCTGCTGCAAGGGCGGTAGCGGCAATGCCTGTGCTTTGCGAATATTGTATGGGATTTGTAAAGGTCGGCGGCAGCTTTATTGCTATGAAAGGTACTAACGAAGAATTTGCCGCTTCATCGGATTCATTGAAAACCTGTCTCTTATACACCTCCCCGAGCCCACGAGACCTCTCTACATCTCGTATGCCGTCTTCTGCTTGAAAAAAA
>CAMWXM010000388.1 GCA_947178195.1 uncultured Ruminococcus sp. | reverse complement strand
CTGGGGCGCCGGTGCTTCGGGAAACCATAAGCGACGTGCTTGACCCTAATCTGAATGGGAGCGTACAGGCCGCAAATCAGAGAATAGATGAGCGTGCCCATAATATAGACGAGCTTATAAAATTGGCAACTGTTCCCGAAAGTGCGAATACGGCAATGGCTGATATTGAAAAATTCAGCGAGGAAATGAAAGCACTGCGGGAATTTATTGAAACCAAAAAAGCAAAGCAGACGGCAAAGCAACAAGGCTCCGCTGAACTTGAGTCGATATTGGAGCGGCTTGAAAATGAGGACTTTACCATGACGGAATACGATGACGTGGTGGTGCGGCAGCTTATTGAAAAGGTCACGGTTATGGATAAAAATACGATAAATGTCACCTTCAAGGGCGGATTTGAGGTGAGAAAGGAGCTACATGGAGATTGAAATCCCAATGCAATTGTACGAACCGCTTCTGATAGAGGCAGCGAAAACAGGCTCTGCGGTTGAAGAAATCGTGGAGCATTGTTTTAAAGAATTTATGGAAAGGAATAATGACAATGTCAACTAACGAGAAGAAAGGAATTAGTGTCAAGATTGATGCCGAGCTTCATGCGCAGGTCAGAGAGTATTTGGAGAAGCATGAAATGACGATGGCAGAGTTTGTTACACTGGCGTTACAGGACGAGCTACACCCTAAACATAATATTAAGGAGGAAAAAAACATGGGAAACATGAGAACGCTTGCATTTCAGGTACCGGAAGAACTTTTTCGACAGATCAAAGATTATTTGCAGCGCAACAATATAACGCAGAAAGACTTCGTGATCGGGTTAATTGAAACCGAGATTGAGCGGGATCTGACTCAGCGGCAGGCCGTGAGCGAGGCACCGACCGATTCCGAGGAAATGGCAGAGGAACAAACAGAAGCGCAGGAAACAGCCGCTGTGAGCGATTGTGAGAGCGTTTCCGAGGAAGTGGAGGAACAGGGCGACACTGAATTTTCGGGCGATTTTGAATCTGAAAACAGAGAATATGAAAGCATTGATGAGGAACTTGAAAAAGAACAGGATGAATCTGAGGATATGGGCATGACTATGGGTATGTAGGGTGTATTAAAAGAACACGGATGAGATCGGGTAGGTTTTTCCTATCCGATTTTATCTATTGAATTTTCTTAGCAATTTTTTATTTCATCAAAAGGGTTATTCCAATGGTGAATTTAAGATAAATCAAGAGATAAAATGATGTGAAATTATACAAGCTGAATATTGATTTTTTAGTAATTTTAACGGCAAAATTACACGTTGCGCTGTATTTCGACACGTTGCGCTAAACGTATTGAAAATTTTTCCTTAATACATTATACTTAAATTTATAAGAAAATTTTTTGGGTGTTACGTTAATGTTTGATTTTGACATTCGCAAAGAAGCTACGGAAAGATATGTTATGATTAGTCAAATGCGATTAAAACAGATTTGTTAGGTCGAAAATGTGCATTATTTTGTTAAAATGTACAACAAAATTACCGCTCAGCGTCAAATTTTGACCGCTCAGGTGGTTTTGTGTTGAAATTTGGCGAATTATGTGGTATGTTTAGTGGGACAAGCTCAAGGGTGGATAATTGTATATTATCAAGGGTAAACAAAATAGAAAAAATTAATATATATATTTGCAAATTTAAAACCCTTAAATGAAATAGTATTGATGAGGATAAAGATATGTGCGAAAGTAAAATAGAAAATCCTGTTATAGATAATATAGTGAAATTTTTAGATGAAAATAAGCAATTAATAAATACTTGTTATAGTGCATTAAGAAATGATGATGGAAAAAGGATAATAAACCAAAATGTTGAAAGGATTGAAAATAATTCTTTTGATGCTTTATTCCCGATTGTTTCTGCAGTAATATTGACAGCCAACAAATTTGAATGTGATGCTTTAAATTGTCTTGCAAATAATTTTGAAAAACATAATGTAAGACAAAGAAGAGATAAGATTCATATTTTTGAAAAAGGAGACATAAATTCTTCTGAAGCATATATATTCAAAATTTCATCCTATTATGTTCTTCATTTGTTAGCAAGCGAAACTGGTTCAAACACACCTGGTGGAAGTACAGATTTAGTTAGATTTGTTAACAATCATCGACAATTATTCCCTACTTGTATTATATCATTTGGAATTTGCTATGGGAGAGACCCAGAAAAACAAAAAATTGGAGATGTTATTATACCATTAAAGTTATATCCATGGTCAATAGGACAAAAAATAGTTGATAAAACATTTAAAATTAAACATGATAATTTTAATTTATTATTAAGTGATAAATTTGCAGAAAGTGGCTTATATTCAGCGATTGATTCATACTGTGATGGTAGTGATGGGCGTATCATAGAAAAAACAGTATTATTATCAGAGGAGGCAAAATTCCATATAAATGTAAAGTGCGGAAATATGAGCACGGGAGAGGCAGTAGTATCATCAAAGGAAGTTAGAGACAATTTGCAGAAGGTAACTGGGATTAATAATGAACTTGGAGGAGAAATGGAGGGATATGGTTTAGCAAAAGAATGCATATATTACGCAAATATTCCATGCATGATTGTTAAAGGTATATGTGACTGGGGGGAAATGAAAGATATAGAAAGTGCTCTTGATGAAATTGGTATTAATTACCCTCATCACTTAAAAGACAGACTTCAAGCATATGCAGCATTTTGTTCTGGCATTATTTTATTTGATCTTTTGTCATTAGAAAAGGAAAAATTTTTGCTTTTAAATCTCATAAAATTCTTAAACCAAAATAAAGTATGTGCAGCGCATCGTTATAGTGAAAAAAATAAAATTATTCAGTCAATTCAAGAATTTTTTGGAAATGAATGTGATGCTGAAAAAATATTTTATGATTTAGTAAATGAGAAAAAGCTAATTAGGGTTGAAATAAATTGTTTAGGCAAGAC
>CAMWXM010000387.1 GCA_947178195.1 uncultured Ruminococcus sp. | reverse complement strand
TTATCTGATCTATTGCAGTTTCTGCCGATTTATCCCATTTTAACTCCACTATAAATGCCGAAGTTGAGCAAGCGCTTCTCGGTACAAATACCAGATCGGCGAATCCGTCACCACTTGGCAGTTCACGATACATAGTATAATCTTTTTTGGCAGAATAATATGCAAGCGAAATTACGCATGACAGCGAATTTTCATTATTGTATTGAAGAATAGACGTATTTTCACGATGTACCTGTTCTACAATTTCCGCAGCTTTTTCTTCGTCACAATTCAGCGTTGCCTGCAATAACTTTTCAGAAAGCTGCAATGACTTCATAACATCGTTCCATCCTAATACCCGAACAGTACTGATAAATTGTTCTCTTATTTCATAATTTGGAATAAAAATTTCTCCTGTATCAAAATCATAAGCAAGATACCCTAAATGTATCAGCAGCGTCAGGACATCATCTTGGATTGCAAATGTTACCATATCGTTGGTAAATGTAGTTGTATCAATTTTTTTTCGTTCTCCGGCAATTAGGCTGATGATCGTATCACGCAAACCATCATAATTCATTGAAATGTAGGTGCGAATAGATTCATAGGTTTCTGTTTTTGTCCAATAATTATTGAATTTTTTCCTCATCATTGCTTCTACAACAGATTTCGGGTTGTAGATTGACAGTTGGTTTAAACTATATCCGTCATACCATTTTTTTGTTTCAGTAAAATCCATACCGTGATCTTTGCATAACATCTCAACTTCACTTTCTGTAAAGCCTGCAAATTCTTCAAGAGGTTCAGGATCGGTCATTGAATATTCATCAAACATATTAAGCGCCGAGTGATCTCCGTATTTTTTAATAGGCAGAATACCTGTCATATAAACAAGTGCAACATATGATTGATTTTTAAGTAAATTCCTCAAAAATTTAAGATATGTTTCCTGTGCAGCTTTATCTTCTTTGTGTTCCCGAAAAATACAGTCCCACTCATCAATTATAAAAATAAAGGGTATTTTTTTAGCGTCAAATATCTCTCCCAAAACGGATACTATATCTGTCCAATCAAAGCAATCAACATCACCGTATTCTTTTTTTAATTCGTGAAGTATTCTTCGACCGAAATAATCAAGCGATTTATTAATATCATTTTCTTTGTCAACAAAATTCACCATATTGATGTGAATGACATTGTATTTATTTAGGTGCTTTTCAAAAGAAACAGCCTTTGCAATTTTCAAGTTGCCAAACAGTTCTCTTGAATCACAGCCACGGCTATAATACGCCGCAAGCATATTTGCTGCCATTGACTTTCCGAATCTTCTTGGACGGCTTACGCAAATGAATTTTTGCTCTCCAAACAAAACCTTATTCGTATACCCAATTAGATTCGTTTTATCAACATATATCTGCGAATGATTCACAGCATTATAAAAATCAGTATTATCCGGATTCAAATAAATTCCCATGATTGCACCTCCAATCTTATAGTATTAGTATATCATTTTTTTACTCTGAAATCAAGTATAATACCAAAAAAGGTTTGCGCAAAGCATTGTGTTTTTTAAGTTGATCACTTTGAAAAAAATAATTTAAATTCGGCGCCCTATTAACTTCTCAATATGCTTCGATTTTTCCGCCATGTCTTTCTAACGTTGTGGTTTATTGATGATAGTCTGTCAAGATTTTCAAGCATTTCTTCGGACAGTTCACTTCCGAAAACAACTATGTAACCGCCTGCTTCTGCAACGTACTTGATAACCAGCTTACTAATATTGTTTAGAACATAGTCTTTATCCTCCTCGTAAAACGGCAGATATGTAGGAGCATTTTTCAGGATTGCCTTTTCCCCTGATAGTATTCTATAATCTTCGGCACAAAGTAGTAAATATCCTTGTCGTCATCAACGCTGTTGCCGAGTGAATTATTGACCTCGCATTTCCAATATTAAGTTAAGGAGAAATTTTTTATCCGGATTCAAAATAACCCCTTCACTAATTTGGAATTAATCAGCCAAATGACAACCTACTTTCAGAAAAATTCCGCAAATGTTTTCTTCACTTTCTTAACTGCTGCATTCAAATGCTTTTCGATAGCCTGATGAGACACGCCCTCTTCTCTTGCAATTTCTCTTGCACTCTTTTTGGCAATATAACGTGCTATGAGATATTTATATTGCTTCTCGGTAAGACTTGAAAGAGACTTGTCCATCAGCTTCATCTTCAACTGATAACGATTTTCTTCATATTCTTCCGTTATCTGCTGCTCAACAAAGTCAGGAACAATCCGTAAATATTTTGTAATTTTATATCACAGTTTGACATTTTTCTCTTTTCACTCGATGTTATAATTCGTTATCTCCGCTAACTTACAAATTATCCTCCCAAACGATTAAACCAGAAGAAATGAGTTAGCATAACGCAGGCATAAACTTTGCGAACAGATAAAGACCATCATCTCCTGCAATAACTTCGTGTGGTACTCCTATTGGAAAGATAGAAATTACACCTGCCTCATAAGGCAGCTCCACTCCATTGTTTACACATACGCCTGCACCAGAAATCACCTCATGTGTTTCCAATTGTTTCTCGTGGATATGATTGCCAATCTTTTTATTAGGAGCTATCCTCACAAGATGGAAACTGAACTGTCCATCTGTCTTTTCAGATGTGATAATATGCTTTAGTTCCACACCCTCAAAAGTAGGGTGCTTAGACCACGGGATGGCATCAAACGCAACCGTGGCATTTGGCAAAAGTAACTTTCCTCCCTCATTGAATTTTTCAAACAGATTTTTATAATCCATTCTCAGCACGTCCTTTCAAATTTTTTTGACAGTGTTCCTGCCTGCTTATATCATAACAATAAGCATAAAATTTGAATTGTAAAAAATTGCGGAATAGAAAACAGAGCCGATGAGCTGTGAGGCATCTCACAAGTTCATCGGCTCTGCGTCTTATGCGTCTGGCTCTTTGATGACTTTAAC
>CAMWXM010000386.1 GCA_947178195.1 uncultured Ruminococcus sp. | reverse complement strand
GTATCATAATGACTATAAATGATGATTATTTTTTAATAAATTTCTTCTGTCAAATTCACATAATTATTATACCATTATTTCAATATTTTGTCAAAGTAAAACGGAGCAAAACTTGAACTATAAATGTAAGTTTTGCTCCGTTAAATATGAATGACAGATATATCGAGTTGCCGAAGCTTCTATTCGAAAAGCTTGCCACATCTATATATATATTTCACTTTTTTAGCTTTAATAGGTTATGATTTTTCACATAACCCATTATCAGCATAAGACATTCTGTGAGTAGTCCCAATGCTATAATTCCGGCAATCTGACTTTTGGCAAAAACCAACAAAACTGCAAATACCGCAATTTCAATACACAAAACAATTCGTGTACGCTTTTTGTAAACTTGCCTTTCCGTTTCGTCTAATGGGTTATTTTCTGTTTCTACCGGCGCTAAAATAAATATAACTGCGCTTGAAACGGTAAGAATTGCAATGGATATGACAGTAGGTATGGCAACCCATTTGATTATGGAAAGTAAAACGGCGATAATAATTGTAGAATTAATATAGCATTTAAAAGGACTGCTCGCATGATGCCCTCCAGCATTAGTTCTGATTGGAATATATGCCAGATTAAGGATAATGCAGGGAATAAGAAGCTGAAACACAATTCCTAAAATCAATGTCGTCACAATATTCAGAATCATCATAACCGATTGAAAAAAACCATAAGTATACACGTCTGTATCTTCTTCTGTTATGATTCCAGCTTGAATCAGCCTCCCTGCAAATTTTTCCGATAACCTTTCAAGCATCAGAACTTACGCATTTTCTTCACAGATTTTGGCATTTTAGGTGTATATTCCCACCATGTGCATGAAACATTAGCAAAAAGTCCGGATGTTTTCTTAGTAATCGCTGCCATACCAGACAGCGCTTTCTTTTTCATTTTATTTGTTTTCATGAATGTACCCTCCTTATACTTAAATCAAGATATCTTGTACTTAAAAATATATCATATCATTTTCCAAATTTCAATACTTCTGCACTATATGGTCGTTTTTTGACACTATTTGGTCATGATTCGACAAATAAAGTTAAATTATTTTTGAACCCTTGTCCTTATAAATTACATATTTTCATTAAAAGTCACTGATACGCAAAATTGATTTTTTTCCTGTTGTATAGATAATACACCGTCATATTTTTTAACAGATTTTTTTACATTGGATAATCCGATACCTGAATGATTTGCTTTAGTAGAATGATGAAAGTGAAATGCATTAGTATCAGTATCCTTACATGAATTTGTAATTCTGATCACAATTAAACCAATTTGTTTTTTCAGTACAAAATGAATTTTTCTTTGTGACTTTGAAAGCTCCATACATGCATCAACAGCATTATCAAATAAATTTGAAAAAATAGTAGTTATATCAATATCTGATATAAATTGCATTGGAAAATCTTCTACATTCATTTCAAGAAGAATATTATTTTTTTCACATTTCTCAAGCACAGTATTAAGGATAATTTCCAGCATAGGATTTTGATTTTTAATGCTTTGACACAGACGGGCCGTTTCATTAGACAAATCCTTCAAATAATTTTCAGCCTGCTTGTTTGGATTTGACAATATCAAAGACTTTAAGGATTTAATATGTCGATTAATATCATGTGCAATTCCACAAGTTTCATTGTACTTTTTTTGAAGTTCCTGATACATCTGAAGCTGAAGCTGTTCCTGCTGCTGCATAAGATTTATTTTTTGTTCATTTTCTCTCGACAATGAAATTTTATGTAAAATATACATAATATAAATGTCCAATATCATAAATCCGGACATCATAAAAATTAAAAGTTGTCCGCTCATATAGTCCTGAATCTTTGCTGAAATGCTGGCAAAAAGTATGATTTGAAATAAGAGCAAAAGAACATAAAATATTATTTCATTCCATTTTACACGCATATTATCGTTTTTGCGTATGATTAAAGCTACTATGCGAGATAAAAATATTTGTAGTATCCAATTCCATATGTGACGATGCCACATCAAATCAGTTGTCCCAAGAGTTACCGTTATTGTATGATTGTAAAAATCAGATATAATTAATATAGCCAAAGCCTCTGAAACAAGAGCAATCATTAACGCCACAAGTGAATAAATAAATCCTGTTATCAATTTGCATTTGTATATGCTTATAACAGAAATACATACTATCAAAGTACTTAATAAGTTCAGCGGGGGAATACGTAACAATAAAGTGCACATTTTGAGCGCTGTAATACATCCTACCCAAAGAATTCTTAACCAAAGCTTATCTTGTTTAATTTCATATTTCTTTAAAAGCATCAAAAAGCACAAAACGGCAATCAATGCTGTTGTGGTACAATCTAATAAAAATTGCAATTTTATCATCTCCCGTCTGCTGCTATGTAATGATTCAAAACCTCTATGACCTCATTATATTTTCTTCTTGGAATTAGTACCAAGTCACCATTTTCCATTACCAGTTTTTTGTTTTTTCCGTCAATTTCCTTTATATGATGAAGATTTACAATAAAGCTTTGACTTGGAATTATAAAATATTCTTGATTCAGCATAGGGTATATGTGCATTATGCCATCCTTTATTTTGTATTTATCTTTTTTCGTAATAACATCAACAACTCTATTTTCTAAATAATGAAAATAGAAAATATCATCCATATTAACATGAAAATTGCGCCCATCTAATGTATGAATCTGATAGACTTCTTTTGATTTACTATCGTTCATTGAATTAAAATACTGTAAATAATCCTCCAGGTTTTTTCTGATTTCTTCATCTGAAAAAGATTTCACAATAAATGCAAAGGGATGAATCGTCATACTTCTTTTTATATAATTTTCATAGGAAGTTATATAAAATAACGAAGCTTTCTTATTTTTTACTCTCAACTGCTGGGCTGTTTCAATTCCATCTATTCCACCCATCTGAATATCCA
>CAMWXM010000385.1 GCA_947178195.1 uncultured Ruminococcus sp. | reverse complement strand
GTATAATATAGGTATGTACTTATATATGGGAGAAATCTGAATTGAAAAATCTGAATATAGTTCTTGTTGAACCTCAAATCCCGCAGAATACCGGAAATATATCCAGAACCTGTGCTGTTACTGGCGCAAGGCTTCATCTTGTCAGACCTTTAGGTTTTGAGATAAGCGATAAACAGCTTAAAAGAGCAGGTCTTGATTACTGGGATAAGCTGGATATATTTTATTATGATGACCTTGAGGATTTTTTCTATAAAAACAGCGGGAATTATTTTTTCTTTACAACTAAGGGAAGGCGGGTCTATTCTGACGCTGAATATCCTGATAACTCATATTTATTTTTCGGACGTGAGGATAAAGGGTTAAGTGAGGAGCTGCTTTATAATAATCCTGATAAATGCGTGAGGATACCCATGCGCAATGAGCTGCGGAGCTTGAATCTTTCAAATTCTGTGGCTGTGGCAGTTTATGAGGTATTAAGACAATGGGAGTTTCCCGATCTTGCCAGAGAGGGAAAATTAACAAAATATACTTGGCAGAAAGAGGGCTGAATATGCAAAAAATTAAAATTCTGACAGATTCTACTTGCGATATCCCGGCTTCAGAACAGAAAAAGCTTGGGATAAAGATAATGAATTTTACTGTTATTATCGACGGAAAGGAATATAAGGAACGACTGGATTTCAATAACGAAACATTTTATGAAATGGTGGATAATGCAAAGGAAATGCCGAAAACATCTCAGCTTACCACCGTTGAAATATTAGATACCTTCAAAGAGCTTTATAACGAGGGTTGGACCGATGTTATTTACATTTCTATATGCTCCACAGGCTCTTCAACCTACAGCAACGCCAATGCCGCCGCATTACAGTTTAAGGAGGAAACGTCAGGATCTGGAAAACCTAAAATGAGAATATATGTGGTTGATTCAAAGGGTTATTCGGGTATGTACGGATATTCTGTTATGCAGGCAGCTATGATGGCTCAGCGTGCTGAAAATCCCGAGGATATCGTTGACTATCTTAAAGACTGGGCGTCAAAGGTCGAAGCAAGCTTTGTGCCCCTTACGCTTAAATATGTCAAAAAATCAGGCAGAATAACAGCCGCTTCCGCCTTTGCAGGCGAGCTTCTCGGACTAAGACCTATTATAAAGCTTTCGGGAGGCGGCTCGGAAGTCCCTGTTAAAATAAGAGGCGAAAAAAATATTATTCCTAAGCTTTTAGAGTATGCGGAAAAAAATATGGCTCCCGATACGCCTTATCTTGTTATTGCCGGAAGAAATAAACAGTTGCCTAAGCAGTTTGCAGATGAAATGACAAAAAAATTCGGATATCCACCGGAATATATCAATGAAATAGGCGCAGCTGTGACCTGCAATACCGGACCTGATCTTGTCGGTATTATATTCAGAAACAAAGGCAAGGTATAAATAAATACAACATAGCACAAAGAATTGCTCCCCGATAAGAAATTCAATCGGGGAGCAATTTTAATAACCTGTTCCAAAAGGATATTTTACACATCCTTTGGTACATTAATTAGTCAGCAGAAGGAGCTGAAACAGGACATGTACCGGCACATGCGCCGCAATCGATGCACTTATCAGCGTCGATCTCATACTTGCCGTCGCCTTCAGAAATTGCGCCAACAGGGCATTCGCCTGCGCAAGCGCCACAGCTTATACATTCATCTGAAATTTTGTATGCCATTTGAAAAACACCTCCGAATATTTAGTAAAGCGATGAAAGCTGAAAAAACATAAGTCTCTCAGATAACGCCTATTTACATTTTAACGTATTTCAAGAAAAAAAGCAAGTGTTTTTTTAAATTTGATAAGTTTTTTATATGATCTATCCTGGCTTCTGAATAAGTCATGACTGCATAATTAAATTTGTGCAGTATCTTTTTTAAAAAAAATTTTCCAAAACTATTGCAATTTATAAAAAAAAGGAGTAAAATAAAAACATGGGATAATTTCCGAAAATAAAATCTGGAGGTTTTAAACATGGCGTTTAAAAGCAAATATTTACAAGGTGTATATGACACAGTTGAAAAAAGAAACAAAGGCGAAGAAGAATTTCTTCAGGCTGTAAAAGAAGTTCTTGAAAGCTTCGAGCCTGTAGTAGAAAAAAGACCTGACATCGTTAAAGCTGGCATAATCGAAAGATTAGTTGAACCTGAAAGATTTATTCAGTTCAGAGTTCCATGGGTTGACGATAACGGTAACGTTCAGGTAAACAGAGGCTTCAGAGTTCAGTTTAACTCTGCTATCGGTCCTTACAAGGGAGGTTTAAGATTCCACCCAACAGTATGCGCATCTGTTATCAAGTTCCTGGGCTTTGAACAGATATTCAAAAACAGTCTTACAGGTCTTCCTATCGGCGGCGGTAAGGGCGGTTCTGACTTTGACCCTAAGGGTAAATCAGACAATGAGGTTATGAGATTCTGCCAGAGCTTTATGACAGAACTTTCAAAGCATATCGGCGCAGATACAGACGTACCGGCTGGCGATATTGGCGTAGGTGCAAGAGAAATCGGCTTTATGTACGGTCAGTATAAGAGACTCAGAAATGAATTTACAGGCGTTCTTACCGGTAAGGGTCTTTCCTACGGCGGCTCACTTGCAAGAACAGAAGCTACCGGTTACGGTCTTTGCTATTTCACAGATGAAATGATCAAATCCATGAAGAATGAAAGCTTTAAGGGTAAGACTATTGTTATTTCAGGTTCAGGTAACGTTGCTATTTACGCTAACCAGAAGGCTACTGAGCTTGGTGGTAAGGTTGTTGCTATGTCTGACTCAAACGGTTATATTTACGATCCTAACGGCATTAATCTTGATGTTGTTAAACAGATAAAAGAAGTTGAAAGAGGAAGAATCAAGGAATACTGCGATAGAGTTCAGGGTGCTACTTATACAGAAGGCTGCAAGAATATCTGGACTATCAAGTGCGACATTGCTCTTCCCTGCGCAACACAGAACGAGCTTGA
>CAMWXM010000384.1 GCA_947178195.1 uncultured Ruminococcus sp. | reverse complement strand
GCTTGATCCTTTTTGTGCATTTTCACTAATTCATTCTGAAAATGCTCATTTATAGCAATAAGAATAAACAATGGGAATTTACAGAACCGTTGATGTGAAAATCAGGCAATAAAGTAAAGATAAGACCAACAGTCTCAATTTTTTTGTACTATTTTGTGTTTACGCAGAATTTTGGGATGAGTCGATGTTTTACAACATCTGACATTCACATTAGGGTTATGCCAAAACTCTGAAAGGTTGAACGCACTTTGTGCCATTCTAGACGTTTATCAAAAGACTATGAAATCCCTACGCTTTTTTCTGAAGCTATGATTATTATCTCTCATTTTCATACTTTACTTAATCGATTTTAAGCATATTGGTATGTGATCTTAAAATCGTATCCTTTCTGATTCTGTCATAAGTTTTGCCTCTACAAACGTGACAGCGTATCCATTCAGTTTTTTTCATAGTAATCTCCATTCTGATACAGACTGTCAGTAAAATCTATTTTATTTTTGATTTTTTCGCTATATCTCTTATTTTTAAGTTATTTTGCTTAGCACGAGGATACCAAAAAATAAGCGATGATTGTATTTTCCATAGAATACGAGGCCAGTTTGGTGAAACTAAAATATCTGCTCCTTTTTTTCTATTTAATAAATTAAATGCAAGCTGATTAATAGCATTTCCTAAATTTTTATTCGGTCCATATCCTAAAGGAACATCTGCAATAAACGGAAGCATTTCACCAGCACCTATACCGATTGCCTGTCCCCATGTAGATCCGGCAGACATACACCAGTTTTTCATTTGTTCGATTGCAATAGAGTTTTGTTGTCCCTCATAAAAGCCGTTGTTTATTATGCAATATATCATAATATTTTTATGAAACAGTTTCTTCTCCTCAAAGCGAATCAATAATCTTAATAAATCGGAAGGAATGCTGTCTATATATAAAGGAAACACAAAAAGAATTGCTTCGCTTTCCGCAATTACCTTATACTGATTTTCGCTTAAAATGTCTTTACCAATATTATAAATCTTAACATCGTTATTATTTCCTAATTGAGATAAAGCATAATTGACTAATAGTTCTGATGTACTTTTTTTCTGCTTAGGACTTCCATTCAGTATACTGATTTTCATTGAATATCTGCCTCCCTACACAATTCCATCGGTGACTTATAAAAAGACACATCATATTGTGATATATAAAAATTTCTGCAATTTGCTTTTATCAGATTTTTAGCACTTTGAACTTCACTTGATGGTATATGCTTACCATAAAAATACACTGAAAGCTTTAGAGTATTATTATATCTTCGTTTGTGATGAGTTTCGTTTTCTATGGTTTTAAAAAATGGCAAAAGATAAGAAATGCTGCGTTCTAAAATATTCTTTACAAAGGGACTATACCCTCCATAACAACACTGACTGATAATAATGACTTTGTCTGTTTTAGCAAACAATTCTCCCATTCTGTCATAGCCATCCTTTATCACACATTTACCAGGAGTTTTTATCCAGCATCCAAAGCAACCGATACAACTATGTATATTTCCATTATTTGAAATTACTTTTGTATCTGATTTTATATAAGGAAATAAGGTTGGAAATTCTTTTTCATCCAAATCATGTATTATCAAATTCATGTTATTCATCTCCTGTATTACGATGGGAAATTGAAATAGATTTGATAATTTTCTCAATTCTCTCTTCCCATCTATCATCATATTCTACATTGGGCATAGTTAAAATCGCTGACAATCCATGTACCAATGCCCACATAGCAATAATTTTATTTTGTATTGTTTTCTCAGACATATTTGTTTTTTCAAAAATTCTTACTGCTGTTTTTTTCAAAATTTCAAGTGGTAAATTTTCATTATCGGCAGTATCATTAAGGGATAACTGAATTTTTATATTTTTGCGGGAAAACAGGAAATCATAGTATAAGGGATTTTCATAGAAAAACATTACATATGCTTTTCCCATCTTAGGAAGTATCTCATTTGAATCATTATATTTATGAATGGACTCTTCTAAAGAGGAAGTAAACAAATCCATTATATGCTGCTGTATAGCGCCAATAAAGTCATTTTTATTTTTAAAATGAGCATAAGGCGCAGCACTGCTAACCCCACACTCTTTTGCAACCTTTCGTAAGGAAAGTGCTTCTTCACCCTCGTGGCTGATTAACTCTATCCCTGTTTCTATGAGCAAACGTCGTAAATCACCATGATGATAGTTATCTCTTTTCATTTTCACCCTCCAATCTTGACACTAATAAGATTATAGCACAAAATCTTATCAGCGTCAAGATTGGAATACATTTTTATATTCTTTTTCTATTATTACTTTAGAAATTATACTAATAGTTTACAAGAAGAGAAAAAATCTGATATAATAGAAAGCACTATGATAATTGAAAATAAAAGAAAAGCGTATGATACAGATTTAACAGATAAACAATGGGAACTTACGAAATTCATGATAAAGTCGATATAATCTTACGGAGGACAAGGATTTTCTGTAATCTGGAATAACAAATCCTAAAATTTTGATTGCTGCTGAATTTCTGATTGAATGACATTATAATTTAAATTCACCAAAATTACTCTACCCTCAGGTGCCAGTCTTCGTAAGAAGATGCAGGTTCAAGTCCTGTCACCCGCACCAATGACAAAAAAGTCTGTAAGTATTTGGTTACTTATAGCCTTAAAAATTTATGCGGTTTCTAATTAATTTTCCGATTCTATTGGCATATTTGATGTGGTGCTAAAATTTCCGTTCATCTCAAATTTTACATCAAGACTCTTATCATCAAATGATTCTTCAAAAAGACGCTTAAATCTTTGAGACTCATAAGCTATATGTCAATTCATGCGTATGATCCGGATATTACTCGCTTTGTGCAAACTGACGAAAATTTAAAATCATGTGACATTTTTGCCTCAAAGTGGATATATAAAGTGATGTACATCGGAAAGGAAGTGAGGAATTTGCTCTGCA
>CAMWXM010000383.1 GCA_947178195.1 uncultured Ruminococcus sp. | reverse complement strand
GTACATAACCTTGCTCGAACCGAGAGGCTACCGAAGCCCTTGCATTGGATACTAACCGGTTTATCAAATCATTATCGGTTACGAATACTTCCATCGCTCGACGGAGTGTTTCCGCTTGTCTCGGTGGTATAACAATACCATTCTCACCATCATCTATTATCTCTCGTGAGCCATTAATATCCGTTACAATAGAAGGTAAGCCCATTGCGGCTGCTTCAATAACTACGTTCGGAAACCCTTCCCTGTAGCTTGGAAACACAAATGCATCTGAAGCTAAAAGCCAAGGTCGCACATCATTTTGTCGACCTACGGCTTCAATAGCCTTGTTGTCATTAATCTCCTGCAAAGATTCCGGCTTCAATGGATCTAAATTTTGTTCAGTTCCACCGACAAGCAATAAACGTGTAGCAGGATATTGCTCATGGAGACTTTTGAACGCTTTAACAAGTTCATTTATACCTTTATCTCGCACGAGACGTCCGATAAACACAAATGTAAATATTCCGTCTTTCTTAATTTTGGCCGCTTCGGCTTGCACTTCAGGAAGCTGGGGTTCAAAATATTTGAGATCAATTCCTTTTATATTTCCATACCCAAGAACTCTCAGAGGCTTCTTTGTGATGTTATTGATCTTTAAGTCGCTTTTTACACCCACACCTTCGGGAATGATATGTGTCGCGCAAGCACATGTTATCTTATCGGTCAAAATCAATATCTTTCTTTTAACGCCTTTTGATGTCGGGAACACAAGTCCCGTGAAGGTATGGAGTCTGACAGGCACTCCGGTTATTTTTGCCGCCATCATCGAAAGTAAGCCGGCTTTTGGAGTAATGGAATGAACCAAATCCGGCTTTTCCTTTCTAAAAACCTTTATCAACCCCAAAAGGCTTTTCAAATCTTTAATGGGAGATATTCGACGCTCCATGGGGACAGCGTAGGTCTTCACTCCCTCCCGAGTTTGAACCTCTTCCAAAGCTTCTCCAGGCGAACTTACTGCTATGACATCATACCCCTCTTCTTCTTGAAGTTCTCTAAGCAAGTCCCGACAAAAATTATTCAACGATCCGGGAACCGTCGATGTCCTAATAATTTTCATAAATAAGCAAGTGAAATACTCAACACAAAAATTGTGTCAATACAAATAAGATTATTTATATACTAATGGATAAATAGTACGCAATATCAATTTCGATAACTTATATGGAAGTAATTTTTCCATTATTATCATCGATGCCTTTAAGGATATTTTATTTGAAAAAATGCGTTCCCAACCCAGTTCGGTTCTTAAGAAACTATAAAGAAACTCCTTATCTGTATCTTTAGTTCTTAAACAAGCGAAAGCTATATTCAGGGCCCTAGAATAGCGAATTGATTCATACTCCGGATTACAATAATTTTCTTTTAACCAGCGATATGTAAAATCAAGCTGATAGATATGCGACATCTTCACATTGTTTGTATAACTTCCACCTGATGGCAATCGCCGATAGTGATAAAGATTTGCATCAATTTGGCAAACCTTAGGATTACCTTTCATCAACTTATAAAAGATCAATGCATCCTCTCCCATATTGATTCCCGACACATAACTTGCTTCTGTTCTTTCAAATAATGATTTTTTCACCAGTTTTATCCAGGAGCTTCCGGCACCACGGCGCAAGAAATCGCCATTATCAACAAAACCATCCTTCTCCTTGAACCATGTTTGTTTTGGAATAGACTTTCCATCTCCATATTCGGCGTAATATCCGCAGACTACTATATCAGTATCTGTTTCGATAGCTTTTTTATACAGTAGTTCATACATATTTTCTTCCACCCAGTCATCGCTGTCGCATACGATGATATATTCGCCTTTAGCATTATCAAGACCTGTTTGACGTGCTACTGCCAACCCGCCATTCTTCTGATGGATAACACGAAAGCGAGAATCATTATCAGCAATTTCATCACAGATCTTTCCACTTTCATCCGTTGACCCATCGTCAACAAGAATAAATTCAATATTCCCAAGTGTCTGCCTCTTAAGTGATCCCAGACAGATTCTAAGATATTTCGCAGTGTTATATACTGGAATTAATACAGAAATTTTTATTGGTGTCGCAGGAAACATTGAACATAAAGTCTATATAAGGTAATTAATTAGAAGATATGCTCCAAAGCAGTAATGACAGTATCTCGTTTTTACTGTTAAATTTGTCGTCATAATACCAACATACATAAGAATTGGTAGAATATACCAGCTAAAAGCTCCGACTCTATCTGAATAAGGAATTTGAAACCAAAGAAAAAATATAGCAGATATTACCAAATAATATTTCCTTATATTAAGGAATAAATGATTATTGCTTTTTATTTTACACGCAATTAAAGCAAAAACAATATTATATATAGCAAACAATGGCCTAAAACCTAAAATATAATCTGACCTATCAATATTTTCTGTATATGTTTGTATTTTTTCAAAGTCTATCCCGTTAAAGCTGACGAAATTTAGCAGTCCGTATCCCAACGCTGAAAGTAATAAACATGAAATAAATACGACTTCTGTATATTTCAACCTTATTCTATCAAAAGAAGTTATAAATAAAACTATTAATGGTATTATTGTTGAAAAATGAGTTAATATCGCTATTATAAAAAATATTATTGTTTTGATCCTATTTCTCTTTAAATACGCTATATATGTAAGCATTACAAATGGCATTGCCAACCCAATGCGTATAATGTTTGTCTGCATGGAAAACATCGTGAAAGATGAACAAATAAATAAGAAAAGCAACGCCGGAACTCCAATATTTATAATATCAACAAACTTCTCACAATAATAATAAGTCATGAGCAAGACAATTATATTTAAGAGACATAGTGCGCTACTGTACGAATTAAAAAAAGAAACAATTGAAAAAAAAACTCCTATAATTATATCGTTACCATATTCTAAATTAGTGAAACAGTCCAAAGGGGAAACCTCTGCATAATATTTATACATATGGT
>CAMWXM010000382.1 GCA_947178195.1 uncultured Ruminococcus sp. | reverse complement strand
TTTTCTTTCATATAAATTTTACTTGCCGCCACTCTGTCACAAAACATTTCCTTTACATATTTAACGGGCATTTTAACAGGAGTAAGCCTTCTGGTCGCAGGGTCGTAATCCACCCAATATTCAAAATGGTGTTTATTTCTGCCCTTATGATGCATCCATGCAAGGGAATAGCCATACGTTTCCCTTTCCGCCTCATGGGGAGAACGTATTCCCTGAAAAAAATTCACGCCGTTAATAAATTCTTCAGGACTGTATTTTGAAAGATCATGCTTTAAGCCCTGAAATAATATTCCTGCTTTATAGCAATGTTTAATGACCGCATGACGATGACGAGTAACCGTTTTTAAGTGCATATAAAATTTATTCATATCAATTCTTTAGCAAGAGCATCGATTTGCGCAGAGCTTTCCTCGTTCAATGACGAAATAATTTTAACATTGGTATCACAAAAAGTAATATTCTTGCTCTTTTCAAACATTTTTTTCATTACGTTAGCCGCTGTCGGTGCCCATGAGCCATTTTCGATAAATCCGATAGTTCTGTTCTGGAAATTATGATCTGTAAGATGATGGATAAATTCCTTCATAAATGGGAAAACATCTCCGTTGTAGGTAGTAGTCGCA
Source organism: uncultured Ruminococcus sp. (assembly GCA_947178195.1). Lineage (GTDB taxonomy): Bacteria > Bacillota > Clostridia > Oscillospirales > Ruminococcaceae > Porcipelethomonas. Next base: position 2,386 of record CAMWXM010000382.1, on the reverse strand, counting down.
AGAACCATTTTGCCGTATTTAAAGGCATCCTCAACCGCTTCTGCTATATCGCAGCGTGCAAGATCGTTTAAAGCCACCTTAGGGCAGCCGAGGCTTTCCAGCTTTTCCGCAAGCCTTTCAGCGGCTTTTTTAGTGTTGCCATATACGGAAGTGTATGCTATCATAACCCCTTCCTTTTCAACCCCATAGCTTGACCATGTATTATATAAATCAAGGTAATAGGATAAATTATCATTTAAAATCGGACCATGAAGGGGACATATGGTCTGAATGTCAAGATTTGCGGTTTTCTTCAGCAATGCCTGAACCTGAGCACCAAATTTGCCTACGATTCCGAAATAATATCTTCTCGATTCGCATGCCCAGTCCTCTTCAACATCAAGAGCACCGAATTTACCGAATCCATCAGCTGAAAAAAGCACTTTATCCTTTGAATCATAGGAAACTATAACCTCTGGCCAGTGAACCATTGGCGCAGTTAAAAATGTCAATACATGTGAACCAAGATTCAGCGTATCTCCTTCGCCGACTACGATCCTGTTGTCTGCAAAATCAGTGCCAAAGAAATTTTTCATCATAACAAACGCTTTTTCGGAGGAAACGATAACCGCATCGGGATATTTCTTAGCAAATGCCGTAATGCTTGCCGAATGGTCTGGTTCCATATGAGAAACCACAAGATAATCGGGATTTTTTCCGTTCAGTTCACGGTTAATATTATCAAGCCATTCATCAGTAAAATTAATATCCACAGAATCCATAACAGTTGCTTTTTCATCTGAAATAACATAAGAATTATATGCCATTCCATTAGGAATAATATACTGGCCTTCAAAAAGGTCTGTTTTATGGTCGTTTACACCAACATAACGAATATCATCTGAAATCTTCATAATTTAAGATCCTTTCTTATTTAAAATACTTTGCGCATTTCTGAATGCTATTTTTTCCTGCTCCTGATAGTTCAGACCAAGCTTTAAGAAAGCCTCTGCTTCCTTTGACGGATCCCATATAGGAAAATCGCTTCCGAACAGTACTCTGTCCGCTCCATAGCCTTTTATATATTTCACCATCTGTTCCGGCGCCATAAAGCTCATACAGCTTGACATATCGACATAGCAATCCTTGTCTTTAAGCAGCTCAAATGCCTCTTCAAAAATTGACCAGCCGCCAAGATGAGCAGCAATTATCTGAAGTCTTGGAAAATTACTGATAATGTTCAGCAGCCGTCTCGGGTGAGAATAATCAAACCGCTTATCGCCGCAATGAATAAGTATAGGAAGCCTGCCTTGAATAGAGTCATAAATCGGAAACATTCTTTTGTCATCTATATTAAACTTCTGAGAATCAGGATGAATTTTGATTCCCAGAAGTCCTGAACCTTCAATATAGTCAAGCTCGCTTTGGAAATCGTCCATTGCCGCATGAAGAGTACCGAATCCATAAAACTCCTCATGCAGATTTTTTTCCCGGACAATAAACTGATTTATATGATGCACATTTTCAGGACTGTTTGCTACCGGAAGAAGAACATATCCTGAAATTTCTGCTTTTTTACCCTGCTCTAAAAGTATTTCCGAAGTTCCTATAAAGCTTTTTTCCAGATTATAAAAATCACATACGCTTGCCGATGCTTTTGCGGCAATACTTTCAGGATAAATATGCGTATGAAAATCAATTATCTGCATTTTTTAAACACTTCCGTTTATAAATCTATCCATAAGCGAATGTCCGGTCTGAATAAATACACCTGTTTCTTTTGCCGAAGCTTCATTGAATTGTTCAACACCGGATTCAGCATGACCGCTGTCGTAAATGAAAAACGGTACTGGATCGTTAGTATGAGTTTTTAATGAAAGCGGTGTAGGATGGTCGGGAGTTACAAGAACCTTAAATCTTTCACCAGTTTCTTCAAGATATTTTACCACAGGTGCTAAAATTTTTTTATCTATAATACTGATAGATTTTTGTTTGTTATCTATTTCATGTCTGTGACCACATTCATCCGGAGCTTCAACATGAACATAAACAAAATCCTGTCCATTTTTAAATTCATTAATAGCTGCGTCAGCCTTTCCTTCAAAGTTCGTATCAATATATCCGGTTGCTCCGTCAACATTGACAACATTCATACCGGAAAATTTACCAATACCCTTCAAAAGATCAACAGCAGAGATCATTGACGCTTTAACGCCGAATTTTTCTTTAAAATTAACAAGATTTGCTCTTACGCCCTCTCCCCACAGCCAGATACTGTTTGCAGGACGAAGTCCCTTTTTCGCTCTTTCAAGATTTACAGGGTGATTTTTAAGCAGTTCGTAAGATTTTTTCATAAGTTCATATACTTTTTCTGCATTTCTATGAGACGGGAGATATTCCTTGATAG
>CAMWXM010000381.1 GCA_947178195.1 uncultured Ruminococcus sp. | reverse complement strand
ATAAATTTATCATCAATGCTAATTCCAAATTGTACTATGTGTTCCATTTTTTCAGTTCCTTTCAATTTTATATGTAATGAAGTCCTCTTTCTTCTTTTCATTCTTCATAGATTCTATCGATTAAACGTCTGGCAAACCTCCCAATCCCAGTTCTTCTAATCTATTACCATTACCTTTTTCAATTTCCCTTTTTTTACACCGGAGCATTATTTTAAGTGCCGTATCTGCAAAAGCTTGTGCACGTCTTTCACGCTCCTCATCAGAAATTTCATCCGGTGTAGGTCTCGACCAATAAACTGTACCTTTTTCATATTTAATGACACCTGAATACTCCATATTACAATCCACTCCTTTTTATTAAATATATGCACCTGCCGTTTGTCCAATTGTCACCTCCTACGCTGTTTGATTTTTCATTTTATCCCTTCTCTTTTAACAATTTCTGCAAATATTCACATTTTAGCATATATCCCAGACCGATAACATTCGCACTTTTATATAATAGATAGGGATTGCTTTTTGTAAGCCACAGTAAAATTACAATCAGTGCAAGCAGAACGCCTACATGTATAATTAAATCATGAAGTTTTATTTTATATTTCGTCTTAAATACCTCCTCCTATGCTGTTTTGACTTTTATTGACATATTTCGCCATTTATTCTATAATTTAATTATTACATATAGAAAAGTGGTGAATAATATGGATTTTCCAGATTTTAATGAGTTTCTTAAAACACTTAAGGATTCAAAAAACAAATTAATTGTAGAAAAATTCCAATCTTTACAAGAACCGTCTAATCTAAAGGAACTCGCAAAAACGGTTTCTGAAGCTAATATGATTTATACCCTTGAGGTTTTGAAACTTTATCATCAGTGGTTGTCAAAGCATTTTGAAAACCACTGATAATACCTTCAAGAGCACCTTCAAAATCAGAATCATTAAGTTTCCGCTGACCTTGTACCGCAACCACAAGATCGGCTATTTCTTTAGGTTCTGCTTTGATTGTTATTTCCATATTTTTCACCCCTTTCAATTATGCTGTTTTGGTTTGGTTTTCTTGCTCTTCCTAACAAAATATGCTATAATAATACCGAAAGGGGCGTGTTACATTATGAAAATCATTATAAAATTACTTATACTCTTTTTGTTTTGTATAGCTTTTAAATTTTCATATAATTACACAAGATACCGTAAGACAATTAAACTTAGCCAAAAATACTTAAAATGGTTATCCGATTATGATTCTGTAGAAAACATGACAACATATAAGCAAGATATACTTAAATTGTTTAAGCAAGCCAAAGTGGAAGACATGTTCATTTCAGTAGCACAAAATGTCGGATTTGGAAAAGTTACCACATCTACATGCAGTATTGCTGATAATTTATTTACAAGAAGAAAAGATATCGCCGCAGGTGTTCTTGAATTATTTGATGCTGTGATTGGATACTATCGCTCTGCATATAAATCTGCATTCTCTCCCTTATATTGGATAGAAACAATTGTTTTTCTCCCAAAAGTTATAATAGAATATATCGGTGCTGATTTAGAAAAAACAGCTGTTAGAGTTGTAAATGTAATTTTAACTGCGCTCTGGTGGATTTTCGCAACAGTTATCACACTCTACAAGGTCGAGATAATTAATGTTCTTCAATCGCTTTTGAATAAGCTTACTCAGTAAGACAACTGATTTTGCATCGCCCTTTTTAGCGGCAGTTGATTCTGCTATTAATATGGCTTCCAAATCTTTTCGCTTGATATTTTCCTTGTAGTTAATCTTAACTTGCACTTTATCATCGCCTCTTAATTACGCTGTTTTCGTTGCTTTAGATTCACTGTCAGATTCAAAAAGATAATCAAGAGAAAATTTATTACCGAAAATTTTTTTGATTGCTACCATCTCATCAAGTGTAAATTGTCTTTTTCCACTCAATTTTAATGATAGATTACTACTATTTTTTTTAGATAAAGCAACAGCAAGATCTTTCTTTTTCATATGAGCTCTTGCGAGCTCAGCTTCTAAATTACAAAACATTTAATTCAACTCCTTCTTTTAATATTTTCACCATTGTGGGTGAATCACATTTATATAATACACCATATTTGATAAATTGTCAAGCGTTTTTTGAAAAAAGTTTTTTATTTTTGGTGAATTTTAATTGACAAAGAGAAAAAATAAGTGTATAATACAATTAGATTTTATAAAAATTTGGAGGGAATTACTTATGAAATCTATTGAAGAAAACTTAAAAGAGTATATTTTATCAAAATATAAAAGCATAAGAGCTTTCACAAAAGAAATTGATGTTCCTTATTCAACAATTGATAATATGTTGAAAAGAGGTATTGGAGGAACTGGAATGAATGTTATTTTTTCCGTTTGTAAAGCACTTAATATTGATACTGATGAACTTGCCAACGGCAAAATAGCACCCAAAATTGAAAAAACTACAGTTGAATTATCAAAACATGAAAATTTACATATAAAAAAATATCGTGAATTAGATACTCACGGCAAAAAAATGGTTGATTTCACTTTAGATGAAGAATACGAACGCTGTACATCAATTGAGGAAGAAGAACCCGAAGAAATTCCTACAATTGAGATTAAAAGCAGCGTATACAATAAAGTATCAGCTGGGACAGGGTATATGCTCGATACCGAGGAATGGGAAACAATAGAAATCCCCGATACATATGAAAGCAGAGAAGCTGATTTTGCCCTAACAATAAGCGGCAACAGCATGGAGCCTATATATTATGACGGAGACATGGTTCTTGTAAAAGCTCAACCTCAAATCGAAATAGGCGAAATAGGTATATTTATAATAAACGACGAAGGGTTTATAAAAAAATACGGCGGGAATCGCCTTATTTCTTTAAATAATAAATATCGTGATATTATTTTTTCAGAAAATGATTATATAATATGTTGCGGAAAAGTCATCGGACGAGTATAAAAATATCTTTTTTGTATAATTTTGTCACTTTTGTACAAAATTCGGTAATATATTTCTTATACAAAAT
>CAMWXM010000380.1 GCA_947178195.1 uncultured Ruminococcus sp. | reverse complement strand
TAATTGAACAAAAAAATCACATAGAATAATTAAAAATATGTCAAATAATTTTTTTAAACTTGACGTATTTCGGCATATTTTTTGTTTATTATATATACAAACATATGTTTAATATAAATTCAAAAAGGAGGAAAATCAAAATGGAAATTATCCAATTGATAATGGACTATGGCGTGGACACATTAGTGATTGCGCTATGCACCGTTGTTTTTACAGGTTTGTTTAAGATACCAATCAAAAAACTTGCGGATAAAACAAAGAACAGTAAAAAAATTACAAGGTTCGTAACTTTTTTGCCAATGGTTTTCGGGTTCGGGCTAACGGTTTTAAGCACTTATTTGCTTAAAAAGCAACTGAATTTTAATAAAGCTTTTTATGTTCAGTGGGTGTCGTCGGTAAGCCTCAGTTTAGCGATATATGCTTTTGGTGATAAGTTTGTACCATCTGAAAAGAAAATTCTGTCAGAAGCAGAAATCGAAGCAAATAAGGCGGCGGTTGAGAAACTTAAAAGTAAGATAGTTGATACAGCCATTGATTCAGAATCAACAACGGATTCAAAAGTAGCAACACAGTTCATTAAGGAAACGGAAAGTGGACGAATTGCAAATAACAAAAAAATAATTTTATCAAATAATAAAAGTATAAAGTAAGGAGAAAAATCATGGGAACTTTAAAACTGAACAAAAATGTAGCAAATGCAAGTGAAGTAAGCACGGAAGCGAATGCAAAATCGGCAATAAAAAAGGATTCAAAAAAAATTGAAAAACAAATTGATGCCGATTTAAACGTAAAAGATACTGAATTCTGCGCACATGACGAGCAGGGAGAGGGAGTTGTCGAAGAATTAAAGGATTTGCGGACTGCAACTGAAACTGTCTACAAACTTAACGACAGAACATGCAGAAAGATTATTTCGGCTGTGCCCACCCGATATCGCGCGTCGGACGGAGAATATAAGGAAATAAGTAATCATCTAATTGATAACGGCACGGAAATTGTTAACGAGGCTAATCTCTTTAAAGTTAAATTTAATAAGGACTCTCACAGTGGTAAAATATTTGATTTGCATAAGGGAGAGAAAAAAGTAGCTTTGTCTGTAAAAAACACATCAAAAGCACGCAATCACGTTTGTGGGTGCCAGTGTGAATTATGCTTAGGTAAAGATGATACAGTTTCGGCAACATTGGATGACGGTACGGAAATACAGTACGTATCTTTAAGTGACAGAATTAAGGAAAATATTATTGTTAAAGAACGCCAGGACAGCTATGAGTATAATTTCACTCTCAATATAGGTGATTTGTCTGTTGAAGAAGGTGAACATAATGACCTTCTTTTAAAAGATGCGGAAACAGGCGAAACGGAATTCATAATTCCTGCGCCTATTATGTATGATGCAAGCAAAGTGCGCTCAAATAGAGTCAGATACGAAATAGATGTGAACGGCAATGAACTTGAAATTAAAGTTGTTGCGGATGCGGAGTTTATAAATTCGCAGAAAACGGTTTTGCCCGTAGTAATTGATCCTCAGATAATGATTAAATCGCGGTCTGCCTTATCATATGTAACTACGCAATATTCTATTACTGATACTGAGACGTATTCTTACTCTGATAGATTGAGTGTTTATACGGAAAGCGGAGGCTCTTTTACCAGCTCGGTAGATATATTTATTGATAAAGAATTTATCAATGTAGACGGAGTCGTGGATAAAGTCGAATTGGTTATAACTGCAAAACCCGGTGGGTTCGGCTACTTTGGAATAAACGGGCATGTTTATGTTTTTGAAGAAAAAACTTATACGATAGATATAACCGAACAGTATAAAAATAGCGGAAATATATTTAGAATTCCTATGTACGGAGATATTTATACCTATCATAACGACACATCGTCAGGCGAATTTTATGTTTCCGGAGACTATGAGCCTAAGCTTTTGATTAGCTATACCAAAAATATCGAAGTGGAAAATGAAGAAAACGTTATAAATCTAAAGGATATCATATTAAATGACAAAAGTAGCGCGGTAATTAATTTAAACACCGGAGAAAGTGTAACCGAAATATGCGATATGACAGTAGGAACTAAAATTCCGGTTAAAATAAGTCATATACATAAGTTGGGTAAGAAAAACGAAGATGTAGGTGCAGGACAGAATTGGCGGTTAAATTTAGGTAACAAATATCTTAAACGCTTACCCGACGATGTCGAAGGAAATCCGAATTACATATATACGGATGAATTGGGAAATAATTATGTTTTTATTGAAAAGTTTTACTATTACGATAACGGTGAAATGACTTTTGTAGATAAAAAGAAAGTGCAGATAGCTTCCGACGGCAATTTGATTTATGATGGTAGGAAGGTGTATGTGCATCGCATGTGCAACGAAAATACTTTAATATCGCATATAGAGGATTATATTGATTCCGAATTGATAGAACAGCGGCAAAACGAGCAGATTCAGCTTGAGGAAAATGTTCGCTCTTATGAAAAATCGCTAAATAAACTCGTTATTTTCAATGTCGGATTAAGAACAGGCGGGCAGATAGTAAAACGCATAAGCGGTCTTGAAAAATCTGATTTCGAAAGGTTTATAAAAACAGCGAAAGAAAACGGCACTTATCTGGTTATGTTTGAAAATGAAGCCATGCAGATTCAGTCATGCAATTTGAGTATTGAACAGTACGATAATCAAATATCAGATATGATGGCTCAAAGAAAAAAGTATTTTGATCTTTTAGCGAAATATAACGCAAACGAAAAAGGATACGAAAAAAATTCCGACAACCATAAAAAAGCTGAGATAGAACAAGATGCTCTTGAATCGCAATATGCGTTTTTAAATAAGCAACGAGAAGCCATTCTATGGCAAAAAGAAAATTATATCCGTCAGTTGCGTGAAAACGTTGAAAGCATAGAAGAAAACTTTAAAAATTATTTAATAAAGAAAAGAGAGCTTGAAAGATATCTTTGTAACGTACCGCAAAATTATCTTCGCGATAAAAGTGGAATAATAAGCGGTTACAATTCGGACG
>CAMWXM010000379.1 GCA_947178195.1 uncultured Ruminococcus sp. | reverse complement strand
GAGTTTTAAGCTTCATAAATATTTTGATGAAATTTGATTTTTTTCAAAAATTACCTTTCATATAAAAAAATTATCTGTTTATAATACTAATGCGGCATAAAAAACATCATTTAAAGGAGAATTCAAAAATGAAAGGTGAATTTACTCAGAAGGGCAAGGAAGCTCTTGAAAGATTTAAAATGGAAGCGGCCAGCGAAGTAGGCGTAAACCTTAAGCAGGGCTATAACGGTGACCTGACTGCAAGAGAAGCAGGATCAGTAGGCGGAATGATGGTCAAGAAAATGATCGACGCTTACAAGGTTCAGTAATAGAAAAAACAAGCGATCAGCCTCTCGTATTTTTACGGGAGGCTGATTTTTAACATTATTTATACTCCATAGGTCTCTCTGTATTCCATCATTTTATCGAGATATTCTTTACCGGGAATAACTTCATTTTTTATCGAATCAATAATATCTTCCATAGTAACAATTGAATAAACATTGATTCCAAAATCTTTTTTTACTTCCTGAACGGCTGAAAGCTCGCCTTTGCCCTTTTCCATTCTATCAACAGAAATTACAAGAGCTGTAATATTCACATCAGCCTGTTCTTTTAAAAGAGGAAGAACCGTTCTGATAGCAGTTCCCGCAGTAATAACATCCTCTATAATGGCAATTTTTTCTCCATCCTTCATTTTTCTTCCGACGATCAAACCACCTTCGCCATGATCCTTAGCTTCTTTTCTGTCGAAAGCATAATTAACGTCCATACCGTATTTGTTAAAAAGAGCAATACTGCATGCTGTTGCAAGAGGAATGCCCTTATATGCAGGTCCGAATAAAGTATCCGCTTCAACACCGTTTTCCTTAATGCACTGCGCATAATATTCGCCCAGTCTTGCAAGCTGCGAACCGGTATTGTAATTACCTGTGTTTACAAAATAAGGAGCTTTTCTTCCGCTTTTTAAAGTAAATTCTCCGAATGTAAGCACTCCGCTTTCTATCATAAATTTAATAAAGCTTTCCTTGTAGTTCATTTTTATGTCCTCCATTTTGATATTATTTAATTTATTGAATTTAAATTTTCAAGCCATATATTTGCCGAAGCATCGCTGGGGCATCTGAAATCGCTTCTCGGCGAGAGTGTGACTGTTCCCACCTTAGGTCCGTCAGGAAGACAGGAACGTTTAAACTGCTGAGAAAAGAAGCGTTTATAAAATATTTTTTCCCATTTTAATATAGTATCTTTATCATAAACTCCATCAAATGCCTTCAACGCAAGACGGCATATCTTTTCAGGTGAAAATCCGAATCTAACCATATAATAAAGATAAAAATCATGCAGCTCATATGGACCTACAAGGTCCTCGGTTTTTTGCATAATGCTGCCGTTTTCATCAGGCGGTAAAAGCTCGGGACTTACAGGCGTATCAAGAATATCCTCAAGAATCTGTTTCAATTCTCCGTCCCTGCAGTTCGCCTCATATCTTACAAGATACCGTACAAGAGTTTTGGGGATAGATGCGTTTACGGCATACATTGACATATGGTCTCCATTATAGGTAGCCCAGCCTAAAGCAAGCTCGGACAGATCTCCTGTACCGATAACCAGACCGCCTGACTGATTTGCAATATCCATAAGGATCTGAGTCCGTTCTCTTGCCTGTGAATTTTCATAGGTCACATCATGAATGTTCATATCATGCCCTATATCCTTAAAATGCCGGATAACGCTTTCCTTTATATTGATTTCCCGAAGAGATACTCCGTATTTTTCCGCAAGCAGACAGGCATTGTGATAAGTCCTGTCGGTAGTTCCGAAGCATGGCATAGTAACAGCAACGATTCCCTTTGTATCCAGTCCCAGATACCTGAAAGCGTTGACAATAACAATAAGGGCAAGGGTCGAATCAAGTCCGCCTGAAAGTCCTATAACTGCAGTTTTGCTTCCGGTATGCTTCAGTCGCTTTACAAGTCCAAAGGACTGCATCATAGAAATTTCCCTGCACCGCTCATCCAAAGCGCTGCTGCTGGCAGGTACAAAAGGCGTTTTGGATATATTGTTTGTTATATTGATTTCATGCATTTCAATAGAATATTTCACCTTTTTGAACAGTTGAATCTCAGAATCTCCATATAATGTAAAAGTATTTGAACGTCTGCGTTCCGATTCAATTTTTTGCATATCCAGATCATATAAAATCATACCGTTTGCAAATTTTTCAGATTCCGCAGTAATCGTTCCATTTTCAGCTATCATGCTGTGACCAGAATATATCATATCTGTAGTGGACTCGCCTGTACCGGCATTTGCGTAAAGATATGCGCATAAAAGCGTACCTGATTTTGCTTTTATAAGTGTTTTTCTATAATCCGATTTTCCGATAACCTCATTGCTTGCCGAAAGATTCACAATAATATTAGCGCCGTTTTTTGCAAGCATTACTGATGGTGAATCCGAAACCCATAAATCTTCGCATATTTCAACGCCGAACGTAAATTCGTTCATTTCCTCGCATTGAAACACATAATCTGTTCCAAATGGTACTTCAATGTCGTAAAATTTAAAAATACCATCTTTTCTTCCAGGTGCAAAATGTCTTGCCTCATAAAATTCGGAATAATTAGGAATATTTTTTTTAGGTATGAGCGCAAGAAGCTTTCCCTTTTGAAAAACAGCGGCACAGTTATAAATTTTACCATTGTATGATATGGGAAGTCCCACTATATTTATCATTTTAAATGCCGATGTTTCATCAATAATTTTTTTCAGTTCTGTCAGCGCTTCGTCAAGCAGTTTTTTTTGAAAAAACAAATCGCCGCATGTATAGCCGGTTATAGAAAGCTCAGGAAAAACGCACATAATAACGCCAATATCATTAGCTTTTTTTATATTTTTAATTATCTGTTCGCTATTATATTTACAATCCGCAACCTTTAAATCTGGAGTTATACATGAAGCTTTTATAAAGCCGTCTTTCATTCGATTCTCCATTTCTGACAAAAATTTATTTAAGGCAATATCATAAAAGCCTTAATATTATTATAACCTAAATTA
>CAMWXM010000378.1 GCA_947178195.1 uncultured Ruminococcus sp. | reverse complement strand
AGAAAAAGAAACCGAAAATTCGGTTTCTTCTTCGGGGTGTTCTTATACCCCTCGTCTGGTGACCCGTGTTCAGTCTTATTCGAATATATAAATTGAATTTGAGCCTGTGCAGAATTTCAAATTTGTAATGCCCCTGCACAAATTTTTTCATATAGTTCTCTATTTATGATTCCATTATAGAATCCTAAAGTTTCATACATTTTTAGTGCTTCAGCATCTTCAATAAATTCTTGCTCGAAATATACCCAATCAATTTCGCATGTGTCCTTTTTATTTCCAACGAATGAAATTACTAGTATTGCATCAGATTTATGTTGAAGCTGTTTTGCGTCACATAAAACTTCATAATATTTTTGACTTTTTAATTTTTCGGTTCCTATTGAAAAAAATACAATACTAGTTTTTACATTATTGTATTGGATTTGAATAGCCTTTGTAAAGTCAAAATTATTTTTGCAAGCGTTATCCCAAGCATACTGAAATCTTTCTATAAATCCTGTTGCAATTCTAGGAGAAATATTTTGTAGAATATTTAATATTATTTTATAATGATTATTTATTTTGATTTGATTTTTTCTAAAATTATTTATTATACTTAATAATTTAAGAGAATCTTCTTTTTTGTTTATTTTGCCATCATAAATATATAATTCAAAAAAGGTAGCAAAAGATTCTTCGTCACAGATTTTTGCAATTATTGTACTGTTATCATTCTCGCCAACTATTAAATTTGGTAAGCTTCCATTATTTTTTAACCAGTTAATTCTTTCTTGCAAATAAAATATAATGTCATATGGATGAATTAAAACATTCATCATTGCTTTGAAATCTGACAAGCTAAATACGTTAATGTCAATTGTTCCGCATGAAATACATCTTTTGTACTTTGTTATATCATCATTATCAAAAATAATAACAGGGAATAAAATGTTACTCTTGTTTAATGCTGATTTTTGATGATAAAAGTCATTTACGATTAAATCTTTACTTTTTAAGATTTCAACTGTTTTAATCATTTGGTCAACAGCTTTTCTATATATCACATCATCTAACCACTTTTCTGCAGTTTTACCACCATTTAATGATGACCTTTCTTTTATCTGCAAAACAACATACATATCTGAATAAGCAAATAATCCATCGCATAATTCAACTTTATTGTTTTGCTCATTAAAATATTTAAGATTTTCATAGACAAAGTCTTTACAGAAAAACTTTGCACCTAATTCATTACATATCTGTTCAGATTTAGTCATTGCTAATAATCTTCTCCAAAATAGATAACTTTAACATCAGTCATAATTTCTCACCTAAAACAATGACTTTTACTTATTCCTTATTGTTATAACATTATCTTCATTCGAAACACCAATATACTGCAAAACATTGATATTTGTTTTAATTATAAATAAAAAATACAATTTAGTCAATGACAAAGATACAATAAACAGTACTAAGTTTTTGGGCATTGTTGAAATAATGTAAAAAACAATTGTTACATATAATATTCAAATTGACTTTTATTTTTATTTAAACTATAATTATGAATATGAATTACATAGGTTCAAAGTATTCTATCGTTGATTTTATAAAATCTTCAATAGATAAGGCATTAAAACAAAATAATGAAGAGAGAGCGCCAAACGAAATGGTGTTTGCAGATTTGTTTGCAGGCACTGGCGTTGTTAGTGGTTCATTTAAAGAGCTTGGATATTCTATTATTGCAAACGATATTCAATATTATAGCTACGTTGTAAGTAAGCATATGATAGAGAATAACGGAAACCTTGATAAAGACAGGTGCGACGATTTAATAAATGAACTAAACAATATTGACGGAGTAGAGGGCTTTATATATCAAAATTATTCTCTTGGCGGAACGAAAGGACACGAATTTGAGAGAATGTATTTTTCTGACGAAAACGCCAAAAAGTGCGATGCAATCAGAATTAAAATCGAAGAATGGAAAAAGTCTGACTATATAAACGAAAATGAATATTACTTTTTGCTTGGCTCGTTAATAAACAGTATCGATAAATTTGCAAATACCGCCTCTGTATATGGCGCATTTTTAAAATCGCTAAAAAAATCGGCTTTGAAACCTATGGTATTAACACCACTTCCGATTATGCATGGCGCAGTCGAATGTAAAGTATACAACGAGGATATTTCAGAACTTATAAAGGCTGTAAAAGGTGATATTCTTTATTTAGACCCCCCTTATAATGCAAGACAATATTGTACAAACTACCATTTACTTGAAACTATTGCAAGATATGATAGCCCTAAAATATATGGTAAAACAGGTTTAAGAGAATACAGTAAACAAAAAAGCGTGTTTTGCAATAAAAGCAAAGTGGCGCAAGCATTTAATGAATTGATTAAAAATGCCGATTTCAAATATATATTTTTAAGCTATAACAATGAAGGACTTATGTCTTTCGATACAATAGGGAAAGTAATGAAGAAATACGGCAAATATACCTATGAATTGCAGGAACACAAAAGGTTTAAAGCCGATAATGCACGTGAAAGCAAAGCCGATAAAACAGTTGAGTATTTACATTGCTTAATTAAGAAGTAAAATTGGATGGGTAACATAAACGATTTAGACTTAAAAAATTGGAAAGACTTAACGGATATTTGGACTGATAGTCTTTGGATAATTGAAAAGCGTGATAATTCTGGTGCGCATAACGCCCATTATCACGGAAATTTTGTTCCACAAATCGTTCATCAATTGCTTTCAAGATACACAAAGGCAGGCGACTTTGTATTAGACCCTTTCGCAGGCAGTGGCACTACACTAATTGAAGCTCAGAGAATGAACCGCAATTCAATAGGAATTGAGTTGCAGGAAAACGTAGCGGTTGAAGCAATTAATCGTATTCATTCGGAAAGTAAAGACGGAATAATTGCAGATACTTTCATTGATAACAGTAAATTTTTTGATACCACCCGAATATTAGAACTTTACCATATAGAAAACGTACAATTTATAATCTTTCACCCACCGTATTGGGACCTTATAAAATTTAGTGACAAAGATGAAGATTTCGCA
>CAMWXM010000377.1 GCA_947178195.1 uncultured Ruminococcus sp. | reverse complement strand
ATCCTCAAAAAACGCAGCGGCGATTGAATTATCCTAAGCGCAAATAGCGCAGATAAGGAAAAACCGCATTTCCATATATAAAACTTCATTGGAAATTTAAATATAGTACAAATCGTGAAGTACTGTATTAGCTAATATTGACAAAATTTCAAAAAAACTGTTGACATTAAACGTTTTATATGCTATACTCTAATACAGAACAGAATAAGAAAAAATGTTAAACAGATTCTGAATGTCTGATTGTTAATATAAACCATAATTTAATATTGGGCAAACTTATTGAAAAGTAAGGACGCAAAGCCAAGGGTCTAAATCGTAATACAATATTAGTACGATATGACAGCCGGTTGCATACAGCAGCATTTTATGCTGAGTATTTCAACAACCGCTTGTGGCTATTATTCACAAGGCGGTTTTTTGCTTCTTATGCTGACGGTAAAACGCCTCGTCTGATGAAGAAAGAAGGAAATGTTATGAAAAATGCAAAATTAATGAAGGGTATATCCGTTATCGCAGCTTTAATTATGACAGCGTCAGCATGCATGACAGCAGTATCGGCAGATTTTGAAGAAGCTTCAGAGCTGACAGCAGCAGTTTCACTTCAGAGCAGGGGAGCAACAGCAGGCGAAACAGTTGAAATTCCGCTTGTTATGCATTCAGATAATCAATGCACAACATTTGATGTTTTAGTAGAATATGATTCAAGACTTGAATTTGTAGAATCTCAGGGCGCAAAGGCTTACGGCTACGAAGAAAACGGAAAAAAATTGGTATCCCTTACAAGCTATGGCATAGAAGCCTTTGAAGATGATACTGAAATTGCATCTATCACATTCAATGTTCCTGAGAACGCAGAGATCGGCGAAACATATAGCGTTGATTTTGCAAGTGTATCAACTCTTTCTACAAGCTTTCAGGAAATCGTAGGCTATACTTTGTCTGGAGCAGTTGTTACAGTTGTAAACGCAAGCAATAAAACTGAAAAAACAACAGAATCTTCAAATAGGTCAAATCCCAGCAATAATGCAGTTATTCTTAAAGATCAGAAGGCTTCAGCAGGCAGTATTGTCGATGTACCTCTTGTTATATATTCCGGCAATCAGTGCACAAGCTATGACGTTCTTGTTGAATACGATTCAAGATTGGATTTTGTAAAACCTGAAGGAGCTAAAGCTTATTATAATTTTGAAGAAAATGGTAAAAAATATCTTTCTCTTACAAGCTTTGAAACTACTCCCTATAAAGACGGCGAAACAGCTGTAACTATAAAATTAAGCGTTCCGGCTGATGCTGAAAACGATATTTATGATGTGAAATTAGAAAGAGTTACAACTCTTTCCACAGATTATGAGGATATTACTAATTTCAGAACTGAAAACGCATACGTAACAGTAACAGGCGGTACTGAAAAGAAAACCAGCGCTTCTCTGGAAATGAGAAATGTTGCAGGTATGGCAGGAGATATTGCTATTGTTGAGCTTTTTGCCAATAGCAACAACAAATGCACAAATTATGAAGCAGTTATAGAATATGATTCAAGACTTTCTCTTAAAGACGCTATCGGTACAGATTCCTTCACAAAATATGAAGAGGACGGTAAAGCATATGCTGTGATCTCAGGCTCTGCAAACGGTACTTTTAATGATTCCGAATCTATAGCTTCATTGGTTTTCCGTATTCCTGATAATGCAACTTCAAACGACAGCTTTAAAGTAAGCTTTAATAAAGTAAACAGCTTTAGCTGTTCATATGGCGAATTTGAAGACTATACAACCTCTAACGCAGTTGTTTCGGTTTTTGAATCAGCAAGACCTGACGATAAATTCAAGGATTATAAAATATTCAAGAAATATGACGCTGACGGCAACCTTATTGCATGGCGCATAGGTCCTCGTGGCGACGCTAACGGCGATGGTACATTAAATATCAGAGACGCAGCCGCTATAGCAATTCATTGCGCAGGATTATACTTAGGTAAAAGAAACGTTGATGATGAAGGCGAATTTTTCGGCGACACTAATGAAGACGGCGTATTAAACATCAGAGACGCAGCTGTGATCGCAAGATATCTTGCTAAAGGAACTAAGTCATGGGACGATGTTTTATAATGTGGCGAATGATAATCGTTATTATTAAATTTAGCATACTTCACAGAAGAAATGTGAAAATAATGTGAAATTTGTAAAAAATCATTGACAAGATAAAAAATGTATGGTATAATAGTATAAATTACTAAAGCGAATCAGCTTTGTTACAAAATGTACTAAAAAGACATCTTAGGTCAAATCATAAGTTATTGGAGGATAATATAATGAAAAAATTTGTATGTTCAGTTTGTGGGTACGTTCATGAAGGCGATGAAGCACCGGATAAATGTCCACAGTGCGGCGCTCCCGCTTCCAAATTTACCGAAAGCAGTTCGACAGGACTTTCATGGGCGGATGATCATGTTGTAGGCGTTGCAAAAGATGTTGATCCTGAAATACTCGAGGGATTAAGACAGAACTTTACAGGCGAATGCACAGAGGTCGGAATGTACCTTGCAATGGCAAGAGTGGCATACAGAGAAGGCTATCCGGAAGTCGGTTCTTATTATGAAAAGGCGGCTTTCGAGGAAGCTGAACATGCTGCAAAATTTGCAGAGCTTTTGGGCGAGGTTGTTACAGATTCAACAAAGAAAAATCTTGAGCTCAGAGTAATGGCTGAAAACGGAGCATGCGAAGGCAAGAAAAAAATTGCTGCAAGAGCTAAAGAGCTTAACCTTGATGCTATTCATGATACAGTTCATGAAATGGCTAAGGATGAAGCAAGACACGGCAGAGCATTTGAGGGTCTTCTTAACAGATACTTCAAATAATTTAATTAAACATAACGTAAAGCTTTATATAGCTTTTTCCTTCTTCTTTATTATTAAAAAAACTCTTTCGGTTTACCGAGAGAGTTTTTTACTTTATTTAATTTTCTTCTCAATTTCCTTACGCAGCCTCTTTACGAAGTTATCCCCTGCGATACCATTCTGCTGATAACCCCACTGTCCTAACAGGTAATTTACAGCATTCTGCA
>CAMWXM010000376.1 GCA_947178195.1 uncultured Ruminococcus sp. | reverse complement strand
ATTTTGCCTTTGTAATAAACCATTTCTGCTAAGTCGGGAATGGTTTATTTTTATAGTTGCAATTCGGAGAGTTTAAAATTTGATGTTTGTCAAGAGGTTTTTCACAAATTTGTGAAAGCGTTCGGGAGACAAAATTTTGTTGTATGAATGAGATATACCAACTATGAGGTGTTGGGGTACTTTTATAGGTTTTTAAAATGTAAATATATCCCGACACCCTTATACCGTCCGTCCCGTCTCCGTTTACCGTCTTGGCCTGCTCAAAAATACATACTATACACATATGCTCTATAAGCTATTTAAACGCCGTTTTAAGGCATGTTAATTTTTATAATAAACTTACACCTAAAGCATACCAAAACGCCATAGCAAGCCGCACAGCAGCATTACAGCGTATTTTAATATATAATACCTGCTTATACTTAAATAAAATACAATAGCATTTCAAGCAGTGCGTTCTACAGGCGTTAAAATCCTAATAACTTATATTATAAAATTCGGCTGAAACCGCATTAACGATATATAGACCGGCTCCCATATAAAAATAAAAGGTGTGAACAAATTTAATTCACACCTTTTTATAATGGTATTCTGTATCTTTATTTCTTTTTCCAGCAGTCCCAATCTTTAGCCATTCCGCCGTTATTTCTCCATTTTTGAACGTCATAACTATCCTTTGCAGATTCTGCAAGCCCAATAACAATAGCGATTAAAATTACAATGATTGACATAATAAAATTCCTCCATTTCAAACCGTTGCAAGTTTGGGCATTGCAGTAGTTGCAAAGCTTTGACAGCCATATTTATTTTTAATTTCGTCAAGGCTTAATTTTTTTCGGCTCTTGCAAGCGTCCGCTTCATTCCTAAAATACCACGCTTTTTTAGCATTAGCCCAACGAAAGCCCAAGCTTTTTATAGTGTCCTTGTATGGGTAAGTGTTACCGGTAAGCCATATCCAACGCCCTACAAGCTCTATTGTTAAGCCCTCGCAGCTAACCAAAGTATTTATAATAGTCATAAATTCGGCGGGTGTATCTGCTGTTTCTGCTCCGTTCTCCCTGCTGTTCGCTGTAGTGTCTGTATCCTCTGATCTATGCCTATTCTTTAAAATCCTGAATATTGCTTCAAACTCGTTATTAATTGATTTCATTGTTTCCGTTGTGTCGCTCTCGTTCAAGTCAGGGTGATATTCTCTGCAAAGCTTTTTGTAAAGCTCCTTTACCTCTTCAATATTTTGACAATTTTCAAACCATTTTAACATATAATCAAGATCCTTCTCAATAATTTATTTCAAGCGGTTTGCTTGATTGATTTATCTTGATTATATTATAACACGGTTAAACCGTGAATGTCAATTGTTAAATATCACAATGTTTAACCGTGTATTTGTTAGTGTTATACAAATTATTCGCCAGTATTTTCAGTATCCGCTTTATCAATACATTTGTAAATGTACTTTCTTAATAATGCGTTTGGTGTAGTAGCGTTATCATCTGCATATTTCTTGAAAGCTTCTGCATCTTCTTTTTTTATTTTGCAAGCAACTAATTTCATATTCTCTTTATCCCATTTATTATTAGACGCTCTTTTTGCTCTTGATACTGCCATAAATATTGTTACCTCCCATTAGTTAAATTTTTCAATCCCAGTCAATAGCATTATGTGGTATAAACTCGGTTTCGTTCTGTACCTCGTTTAACGCTTCTATTTCGTCATGTTCAGGAAAATCAGAAGGGATAAACTTTAAAATAAGCTGATAAAGTAACTCAAGCTCATTATTTGGTACTTTGTTATTTACTAAACTACATATCATTTCTCTTGTACTCATTGCTTACATCTCCTTATAATTTATTGTAGGCTTCACCACGGGGTAAAATGTTTCTTATTATTATTTTTTGGCTTGTCATTTCAAATAATACACGCAAATCACCAACACGCAAACGAAAAGTTATAGGCGTTACACCTTGCAGGCGTTTTATATCACCCTGCGGTAATTTTTCAATAGCTTCTTTTAATCGTGCTTTTGTTGGTTTGTCATAACGTGATATTTGTTTTACAGCTTGTTTTGTGTACTCTATCTCCATTTTTATCAGTCCTTTTTCTTAGCTACTTATATTATAACACAATATAAAAAATATTGCAAATGGTTTAACCGTGTAAAAAATCACTAAAATACACGGTTAAACTTTGTGCAATTTGCGCATTTATAGCACGGTTAAACAGTGCTATAATAATATCAATGAAACAAAACAAACCCAAACCAAACAGGAGGTAAAAACCATGAACGAATATATAACAAACGCAAAGAACTTTTTAAAATCCTGCAATGCGAAAATGTCAATCACCTTTAAAAGGTACGGCAAGCACTTTGAAGACGACAAGGACTTCCGAAACATCTACACCGTAAGAATTGACCGCGACGGCAAAAGCTTTAGTTTTCAGTTTGGCGACTCTGTAATGAATACAGTAAACCACAAACGCCCTACTTGTTATGATGTTCTTGCTTGCTTACAAAAATATGATGTAGGAACTTTTGAGGACTTTATATCAGAATTTGGCTACACAATAGACAGTTACGAGGACAACAAACGCATAAACAAACTTTACAAAGCAGTTGTAAGAGAGTACAACAAAGTAAACCGCATTTTCGGGGACGTAATGAACGAACTGCAAGAAATATATTAACTAAAGGCTTCTTGAGGGTTGAGCCTATCAGCCCTATTCCAAAGGTTTTAAAGCCTTATACATCAATATTATTTTATAGGAGGTATTCAGTTATGGGTACAACAGAAATCACTACAAAGGTAGAACACATCAAGACATTGCAGACCATGATCGACGAACTCACCGCAGAAATGGAATCGGTCAAGGACGAAATCAAGAGCGAAATGACTGCAAGAGGCGTTGAGGAAATGACGGTAAGCTGTTTCAAGGTTCGCTACAAATCGGTATCTTCAAGCCGTTTCGACAGTACCGAATTTAAGAAAACACATCAGGAGCTTTACGACCAGTATTGCAATCAATATTGTTATCATGATAGCCGTCAAGAATAGTGTTAAAATATATTCCCGA
>CAMWXM010000375.1 GCA_947178195.1 uncultured Ruminococcus sp. | reverse complement strand
CCTTATACATTACATTGTTGGCACGATTCATCGCCCATGTCATAATTCTGCCAATTAATCCATGAGGATTACCGCACTGATTTGATAGATATTCACCAAATTTACTCATCACATATTCCCCCAATCGCGATTTATCGCTCCAAGCTACAAAAACAGTATACCATGCTATTCAATATAATTCCACATTATTGTTTTATTTTTCATAGCCATACGCTCCTCTTATGTTTACAAATTTTTGTGCGACGTTAGCTGAACTTTGACAGGAGATTTTTAATTTTTTCATTTGTCTGACGCTGTCTTGAGACACCTCATTGCATTAAGTATTGCTATGACTGATACCCCGACGTCTGCAAAAACTGCTGCCCACATATTGGTAAATCCCAGAGAGCTGAGGGCTAAAATTAAAATTTTTACAGTAAGTGCAAAGACAATATTCTGATTTGCAATTTTCAGCGTCTTTTTTGATATGTTTATAGCAGTGACGATATTCGACGGATTATCGTTCATAAGCACAATATCAGCAGCTTCTATAGCGGCGTCCGAACCTGACGCACCCATAGCGATACCAATATCCGCTCTTGAAATAACGGGAGCGTCGTTTATACCATCTCCCACAAAGGCAAGCTTTCCCGTATCGGCATTTTCACTGATAAGCTTTTCGACTATCCCGACCTTTTCATCAGGCAGCAGCTCGCAGTAAGCCTCGTCTACCCCAAGCTTATCGGCTATGGCAATACCGGTTTTTTTGTTGTCGCCTGTAAGCATTACCGTCTTTTTAACGCCGCATTTTTTCAGACCTTCAATAGCTTCCTTTGAATCTTCCTTGATCTCATCGGAAATAATTATGTGTCCGGCATAAATTTCGTCTGCTGCAACATGGATCACAGTACCGCTGTGATGACATTGCTTCCATTTTATACCGTATTTATCCATAAGCTTATCATTTCCGGCATAAATCTGCTTACCCTCAAAAATGCATCTGATGCCATGTCCGGGAATCTCCGAATAATTGCTTATTTTACTGCTGTCAATATCCTTTTTATATGCCTCACGGACAGAAACCGCAATAGGATGAGTTGAAAAGCCTTCGGCATATGCCGCATATTCAAGAAGCTTTTCTTCTGAAATAATATCAGGATGAATGGCTGTAACCTTAAAAGTACCCTTTGTAAGAGTACCGGTTTTGTCAAAAGCGATAACTTTTACCTTTGACAATACTTCAAGATAATTTCCGCCTTTTATGAGTATGCCCGATCTTGACGCTCCGCCGATGCCGCCGAAAAAGCTAAGCGGTACAGATATTACTAATGCGCATGGACAGGAAATTACAAGGAAAACAAGCGCTCTGTTTACCCATGTTCCCCAATCGCCGGTAATAAGTGACGGTATCAGAGCAAGAGCAATGGCGGAAAATACTACTATCGGTGTGTAATATTTTGCAAATTTAGTAATAAAATTTTCAGCTTTTGATTTTTTGCTTCCCGAATTTTCCACAAGATCAAGTATTTTTGCAACGGTTGAATCGCCAAATTTTTTTGTGGTGCGGACCTTTAAAAGTCCGTTTAAATTAATACATCCGCTTATTACATTATCGCCTGCTGTGCAATCTTTCGGAGCGGATTCGCCGGTAAGCGCAGAGGTGTCTATACTTGCACTGCCGTTTTCGATTATTCCGTCTAACGGTATCCTCTCGCCAGGTTTGATAATTATGATGCTGCCTGTTTCGATTTCCTCCGGGTCGGTCTGGACTATGCTTCCATCGGGCATTTCAAGATTTGCGCTGTCAGGACGTATATCCATAAGGGAGGCTATTGATTTACGTGATTTTCCAACGGCAATACTCTGGAAAAGCTCTCCGATCTGATAAAAAAGCATTACCGCAGTGCCCTCGGCATAATCTCCACTGCCACTGACAAAGCCGGAAACAAACGCCCCTGATGCGGCAACTGTCATAAGAAAATTTTCGTCGAAGATTCTTCCGTGAGCAATATTTCTTATGGATTTGAAAATAACGTCCCAGCCTACGGCAATAAATGGTACAAGAGCCGCTGCTAATTGAAAATATTTATTTTTTATTGGTATAATTATAGGTACAATAAGGTATGCGGCAAACAAAGCAGCGGCTATAATAATTCTGATAAGAGTTATTTTTTGCTTTCTACTCATGATGAAGCTCCTCTACATTACAATGCGGCAGTCAGGTTCTATTTTTTTGATGGCTTTTGCAGCTTTTTTCATTATAGAATCTATTTTTTCTTCATCGGCGCATACGGTCAGCTTCTGAGTCATAAAGCTTATGCTGGCAGATTCGACCCCCTCTATTTTTGAAATTGCAGCTTCCATTTTTGCAGCGCAGTTTGCGCAGTCCAGTTCTTCAAGCTTAAAAATTTTTTTCATAATAATCGCTCCTTTTTGATATTGTTTAATTTATTTTTTAGGCGTTGATTTTATCAAAGAAAAATCATTCTTCGATATGTTCGATTCCCTGATTGATGATACTGTGAACATGGTCATCAGCAAGAGAATAAAAAACATTTTTGCCTTCCTTACGGCTTTTTACAAGCTTATTGGTTTTCAGTACCCTCAGCTGATGGGAGACCGCTGTCTGACTTACGCTTAGAAGCTGTGAGATATCGTATACGCAAAGCTCGGAAGTAAAAAGCGCATAAAGAATTTTTATTCTTGTTGAATCTCCGAAAACCTTGAAAAGCTCGGCAAGATCATACAGCTTTTCGTCATTGGGAATGTTTTCCTTTACTTTTTTTATGCTGCTTTCATGAATATGAAGATACTCCTGATTCTGATCATTACTCATGGTTTCACATCCTTTCATATGAACATCTGTTCATATATTAACATGTTTTTCTCACTTTGTCAAGTGCATTTGAAAAAAATAATAAATTTAACTGATATATCTTCTTTTCTTTCTGTTATGAATAATATTATTTTTTTGATAAAAGGATATGTAATTATTAAAAATAATAAAATTTTGCCAAAAATTCGCACATAAACACTTGACAATTATTGCCCAATATTGTACAATATATAATATAGACTATGATAGAAAAATCAAAGCAGAGCTTT
>CAMWXM010000374.1 GCA_947178195.1 uncultured Ruminococcus sp. | reverse complement strand
TCACCGGATAAGCCGGATATTGGAGATATTAAGAAGGCTGAGTTGGCAGATGAGGTTAAAGAGGCTGTTAATGAATTCGATAGAACTAAACCAAGTAATAAGTACAATGTCAATTCAAAACCATCAGGTCATGAAACAAAAATAAGTAAAAAAGCTGATGAAGCAACAAGACGTTCATTAAAGCGTGAAAATGAGGCGGCAATAACTTTAGCTCAGAATGGGTATCAAATTGAACAAAATCCCAATCTGAGTTATACGTCAAGAAAGCCTGATTATTTAATAGAAGGAAACGTTTTTGATTGTTATTCACCAGCTGAAAAAACATCACCAAACAATATACGTTCTACGATTAATGAAAAAGTAATGATAAAACAGCAAACAGAAAGAGTAGTACTCAATTTAGATGATTGGAAGGGTAATGTAGACGATATATTAAGTGCATTGGAAGATAATCCAATTGAAGATTTGAAGGAAGTGCTTGTTGTCCAAAATGGACAAGTATTTGGTATTTATCCATAAGAAATGAGGAGTTTATATGTCAATAGATGTAAGTGTAAAAATACAAAAAAAGTGTATAAGTGCAAATGAAGCAGAATTATATATAAAGGAATTTTTTTCAATCAATGAACATCTGAATAGAAGAATTTTAGGGAAAATCATAGTGTTTACAAGCTTTTATCAAGATGATCGGATGATATTATATTTTACAGAAAACGAGAGTGAAACGTACGAATCAAGACTTATAAAAGGTGAATTTAAGCATTCGCAGTCACTACTCTTTGATATTGCAAAAGAAGATGTATCAATAGAGGATTTTGCAGTGATTTTGCAGTTCTGCAAGTATTTAAGAAAAAAAATTGACAGTGATATTTTAATTACATCAGATGTTCATGATGAAATATGTCTAATGAAAAATAATGAAGTTTTATTCTCTGATTCAGCAAAGGAATTGAAAAATTCATATTTTTGTACATAATAATTAATATTGAAGGAAGAAGTGCTTTTGATGGCGATATTAATGATGATCGAGTAATGGATAATTGATGTGAAAAAGGTTCATGAATTTAATAATAGAAAGAAATAAAAAATTATGGGAATAGTAAGAGATTTTTCTGTTGAATCCATAGCAAATATTCGTGAGATAATCAGAGTAAATGTAGATGAAGAAGAACAGTGGAAAATTTGTGACTGGGTAAGCGACTGGTTTATAGATGATTTGGATATAAGTGATTATTTAAATAATGTAGAAGAATATCAGGCACAAATGGTGGATAAGTATGATATCGGAAGTAAAAAATTTGATGAAATATTAAAAAATGTACATAATCTTGACAGTGAGTATGCTAGTAAGTTTCAACAATTGAATGAAAGAATATTGGCATATAAGAAATATATTGTTGACATTGCGTATATGCTTTCTCCTAAAAAGGTAAGTCAAAATTTAGATTCATACAAAAAAGATTTATCTAAAATAAAAGATGACTTATGTTTATCTATCAATGAATATCTTACAAATTATGGATTAAATACTGATATTGTAAATTCGATGGCGTCTTGTTATGGATTTAAAGAAAATGATATTATAATTTTAAAAAAAGCGTATGATGCTATAAAAGCAGATTGCGAAGAAAAAGATTTTAAACATGATTTTTTTGCATACATAGCTGCATTATGTGTTAATTATGACGGAGACGCATTTCGTTGGTGGGCAACGGGAGATTTACCTAAAACAACGGAGGCTATAGCCTATTTAAAAAAAATAGGTTTAAGAGAATATGAAGTAAAACAATTGTTTATGGTAATTAACAAACAGCATGACGCAAGTAATTATGAAAAAGTTAAAGGATACGGTCTTGATTTTTCAGAAGAGGAATATAACGCTTGCTTTTCAAATGAAAAATTAAAAGAAGAAAATAGAAAAGATTTTGCGCATGAAATGATAGCGTTAACAATTTTTAATACAGATACAATATCAAATGGTTTTCTTAATTTAATAACCGGAGGTGAAATAGATATATTATCAAGCTTTAAGGGCGATGCATATTCTGATGGATTTGGTGAAATTGACCAAAGATCGGATATTGACGTTATAAATATACAAAAAAGACTTAAAGATAAAGATATTTTTGAGGTTATAACAACCTATAATCAAGAGGTTTTAAATGGAAAAGTTAATAGAGTGAATGAATTCTTAAAAAATTATGGAAATGGAGATATAAAGAAAGGCAGAAAAAAGATTGAAGAAGATTTAAGAAGTCATTCGTTAGGAAGCGATTATATATCCGGAGATTTAGGAGAAGATATAAAGAATGCTTTTATAATTAACGGTATGACATGGGGAACAAAGGAATTAAATGAATATAATATGAATACGTTAGATAAAATGCAAGAAAAACAAAATGATATTCAAAAGAAAGTGGATAATAATATTAAAAATTTTTTAAAATATATAGATAATAATATGGAGGCATAAAATGAAAAAAATATCGATATTGATAATATGTTCAATGTTCATATTAGCATTAGTAAGCTGTTCTTTTGAAACACAAGATTCATCAGAAGTGAGCTTCAGAGATATAGTAAATAATTTTGAAGATTATAAGGAAAAATTAAAAAATCTGGATTTCGAATTTGAAACAAATATTAACGAATATAATAACAAAGAATTAATAGTAACTGATTTAGGAGCAAAATATGTATATTGGTCATTTGGAATTTGTCATATGACTGATGAAGTATATTTTGAAGAAATAGATGAAAATGATTTGTCAGTAATTAAAAAAAAGAAGATAATAGAAGTATGTTTGAGTGGAGTAAATGATATTAATGAAATAACTGTTTATTTAGATGTATATATGGATAAGAATGATGATTATAATAGCAATTATGAGTCAGTTGGATGCACATATATAAGGAATAAGTTTGATGATCCGATACCTATTGGAGCAGAGCTGCAGATAGACGCTGATTTAGATAATGACAAATTAAAGCGGTATGTAAGCAATGATGATTTAAAACATTATTGCGACCGTGCAGAGGAGATATATGATTTGATAATTGACGCTGTAAATACTGACAATAGCCGTTTATAATTAT
>CAMWXM010000373.1 GCA_947178195.1 uncultured Ruminococcus sp. | reverse complement strand
GATTATTGCTTGTCAATAAATGATTTTTGAAAATATTTTTATGTTGCACATAAATCCATCTCAGATTTTTGAGATGGATTTATTGTTTGCGTGATATTTTATATTCATCACCATCACGATAATATGGGCAGTGACTATAATGTCCCTGTAAAAATTTTGCATATTCATCTTCATCAAGATTCATTTCACAGGTATAGCAGTCATATTCCTCATCATAAAAATTATATGCACAGGTATCGCAGTCATTCATCAAAAACCCTTCCTTAAAGCAATACCGCACAAGCTCTTATTTGTGCGGTATTAAGATTATTATTGAAAATTATCCATTAATTCCTTAAATTTTAGAATAACCGAAGCTATTTACAATAGCATCAACCTTCTGACCAGCATGACAAAGCTCACAATCGCTCAAAGGCATAGTTTTATATCCGTTTATATCATCAGAAGTAAAAATAGTATTTACCGGAATATCGCCAAAGGCATCTATTGCGCTGAATATTGAAGAAATTCCAGCAAGCTTACCATTATAATATTTAAGAATTTCTACAGAACGCTTGATAGTCTTACCTGTTGAGGCGGAGGATATGAGTAAAAGCACATGCTTGTTAAAAATATCCCTCTGAATGTTATCTCTGAATATCATCTGACCGTTCATATTAATTTCAGGCGTTATAACGCATATGTCTTTACCGCTGTTCATTGACGAATGATCTGGCTTTGCAAGCTCTCTTGCGAGAAAAGCTCCGATAATTTCCGTGCCTTCAAAGCATATTATAGTATCAATATTACAGTTTGAAATATAAGCCTTTGCAAGCTCTCTTGCCGTTTCTTTTGCGGCAATATGATGCGTCTTAACTGTTGTCATATCAATAAAATAATTTACATGAGAATGGTTTGTTGCGAAATGTCCGGGTATAATTCCTATTTTGATTTTTTTATTTTTTTGGGATTTAATTTCTATGACTCTGTTTTCCATATTTACCCTCCTGTATGTTTTTAGTATTTATATTATAGCATAGTAAACATAAAAAGTCAATATAAAACGAAAATTTTTACAATTATTATAGAATAAATGGTTTAGTTATGACAATATAACATACAAAATCTGATATTTTTATTTTATATCTTGCTTTATAAATAATCGTATGGTATAATATTAATGTAAAAAAGCATAAAATTATGGTGTATTGTCTTAGGGCAATAGTATTAAAGAAAACAAAACGAGGTGTATTATGACAGAGGTAAAGGACTACAGAGGACATATCCGAAATTGGAGGGAATTATGCGAGGTACTTGATATAGACACATCGCTTTCAAGAGAAGAACGAGAAATGAAAATCATCGTAAATGCCTATGAAAAATGGGGAAGCAATATGGCTGAACATTTATATGGAATGTTTGCATTTGCGCTCTGGGACGAAAAGGAAAATAAACTCTTTTGCTTGAGAGACCATTTTGGTACAAAACCGTTTTACTATTATATAGATGAAAACGGCGATATTCTTTATGGTACAATGCTGAAAAAAATCTTGGAAAATGAAAATTTCAAAAAAGAACTAAATGAAGAAATGCTCCAGATATATCTTTCGCTTACCTATGTAGCAGGAGAGGATACATTTTTTAAGGGAGTTAAAAAGCTTATGCCGGGTTGTTATCTTATCTGGCAAGACGGCAAAACTGAAATAAAGCGTTACTGGAAGCCGGAATTTAACCCGGATAAAACCAAAAGGCTCAATGAATGGGCAGATGAAATACATGAAACGGTAAAGCTTATGATGAACGAGGTCAAAACAGATGATGAAACCGCAGAATCATTTCTTTCAGGAGGCGTAGATTCTTCATATGTTCTTGCAATGTCTGACGCTCAGATGTCGGATTCATGTGGATATGATGATGAAAGATTTGATGAATCAGGACTTGCAAAACAAACTGCGGATGTTTTAAATCGTCAAAATTCAAGATGCCTTATTACACCAGAGGAGTATTTTGATATTGTGCCTTATGTAATGTATAATATGGAGCAGCCATTGGGTGATGCGTCGGCTATTGTATTTGCAATTGCATGCAAAGCTACTGCACAGCATACAAAGCTTTGCTATTCGGGCGAGGGTGCTGATGAATTTTTTGGCGGATATAATATGTATCGTAATGCAGAACGTTATGGAGATAATCTTAAAACCTTCTATGTTGGAAATACAAATATTATGAAAGAAGATGAAAAAAAGAGAATTTTAAAAAATTACAATGAAAATATTTTACCAATAAATCTTGTTAAGCATATTTATGAAGAAACAGAGGGATTAGACCCACTTACTAAAATGTCAGATGTTGATATCCAGATATGGCTTGAAGGGGATATTTATCTGAATGTTGATAAAATGAGTACCGCAGCAGGACTTGAAATAAGGATGCCGCTTACTGACCGTAGAATTTTCGATATAGCTTCAAGAATGCCTTCTGAATATAAAGTAAACGAAGAACAGAATAAAGTAGCTTTTCGAACTGCCGCATCAAAGGTTCTTCCAGATGAAATTGCTTTCAGAAAAAAACTTGGTTTTATTGTTCCGATTCGTATATGGCTTGCTGACAGTAAATATAATTCTGATGTTGTTCGATTATTTCACAGTGATATTGCTGAAAAATTCTTTAATGTTGATGAGATAAATAATATTTTTGATGAATACATAAACGGAAATTCTGATAACTGGAGAAAAGTATGGACGATTTATACTTTTCTTGTATGGTATGAAGAATACTTTATAAAAAGATAAATCTGAGAAAAAATTCTCAGGTAGCACAGGTTAAGAGAATACCGTACAAATAGAGTGCGGTATTGTCTTAAATATGAATTTTAAATAAAAAATTTTGTTTTTGATAAAAAGAGCAGTAAATGCCGAAATTTAAATATATCAGTTATTTCGCTAAATATAAATTTAGCGAAATAAGAGGTGGTAAAAAATGAATATACGTAAATTACGTGAATATCCTGACTTTTTAATTGATTATTGGTATCATTTGACTCTGGGTTTAAATAAATCTGAACGTACTGTCGAGGGTTACTTAATAGATATCCGTGTTTTTTTCAGATACATAATATA
>CAMWXM010000372.1 GCA_947178195.1 uncultured Ruminococcus sp. | reverse complement strand
GTGACACGCTGAAAATAGACATCATCTTGACACTCCCCAATATTATGCGGATTTTCCTCATTTCAAATCGGACTATGGAGTTCGGATTCTGCCCTTTTTCATGTTTGATTTCCGATTTTGAGCTGTTTTGAATTTGGCGTTCATTTTGAAATTCAGATTGAGCAACCGTAAAACCGCATTAGAAATGTGAATATAACAAAACACCTGCCGTTGTCCGAACCTTGGGGGTTCAGATTTCGACAGGTGTTCATTTTTGCCAAGTACAGCATTATATAGGAGATAGCCATTGAGCGTTTTTGTAGTTTCGCGAAGTGAAATCATGGTCATTGACTGTCAAACGCACTAGTTAAGGAGCCAAAATCAAGCCTGCAGAGCGAAGCCCCAAAGGCTTTAGCGTTTAACAAAGAAATTAGGTTTTTTTGATTCAAGTATATTTTCGGTATAGGAAGCAATAGTGCTGTCCATATAATCAATTATATCGCTCATATTGCTGCTTTTAAACAGCGAAGTCTTTGAACAGTCAAATGTTCTGTCGGGCTGAGTGAAAGCCACTTGAGATTTTACTTCCGAAAAATAGCTTGATGCCTGCTTGCAGACAAATGTTAAATAAGCCTTGTACCAATTATGTTCGCTTTGTGGTACGTTTGGATTCCAAAGTTCTTTATAATCTTCTGTGCCCAAAAACGCATTAATGACTGCACATTTACGCATTATCTCATCTAATCTGCCAATCGCGTTTTTCAGGGAATCAGTGTAATCGCTGACGACCTCTTTTCCGTCTGACTTGGGATTTTGTGTCAACTGAAGCATTTGTATATCGGCATATCCTTCTTTGAAAATAAACCGTATACTCATTACATCTTTTTTCAGTATTTCCGAATTATAGATATAATCGGAAAGATTTTCATATGTATTCTCAAGTATCATTCTGCATATATAATTACCGAGAATGGGATTATCATCGACGTTTGAGGTATCAAGATTGACAAAGGATAATTCACTTTTTTTCGCATATTTTTGGATGATTTCCGAGCTGAGATTCTGCTCCATTATTTCATACAGATTTTTATCTATTTTTCCTATTTTATTCAGCAATTGAATCAATGCGAAATGGATATTATCCTGAAGCCTGTCCATATAATAAAATTTTTCTTTATCGTTCAAGATCTCTTCCAACGCAAAGTCATAGGCTAATTTGTAAATTTTATCGACGATGTTCTCCAAAGACGTAAAGATCTGATATATTCCGTATTCCCGCGGGAAGAGTTTGTAATCCAAGCTTCTGATCAGCAGCAGCGCAATATAGCATTTTGCAAAGTACGCTGCCCGCTTCCGCCGCAGTTCAGTATCCTGGCCGACATGATGTGCTATCTCATGGGCAATACATTTTGTCGTTTCGGTTATGTTGTAAATATTTCTTTCGTTGATGTGAATAACAAGTATGTTAATCTCGCTGCCAATATCGGTATTTTCTGTGATCGATTCCACATAAATATCTCTTTTTATATCGGGCGTGATCAAGAAGACATATCTGTTTCTCGAGTTTATATTCAGTGTTTGCGCCATTTTGCTTGCAACAGCGGTGTAATATGCGATCAATTTCGGTGGAACATCAAAAAGCGCAAGCTGATACGGATCCGACATTATAAATCTTCGCTCACTGTGCATAATGCTTGAGTCCAAGGTCAAAATGCTTTTATAGAAAGAATTCGATATATCCACAAGAGTCTCTGCCAACTCTTCGATATCGGCATTTATTTCGACCTTCTTTTCGTCGTTTTTCGTTTCGCCACAGAGTTTTGCCAGATTGCAATATTTTTCAACCGTTTTTCCTTTTATGTAGTCGAGAAAACAAAGGTAGGATTCAATATAGCATACGCCATTGTATTTTGAAAAACCTCTTCGAAGCGTTGTATCAATAGCAAAGCCAATCTCATAAAGCATTATCTTTATTGATGCAATATATTTCGTATCTCCATTATAAAGCTGCGCCAGTTTGTCAAAATTAATAGCGTTTATTTTGCTTTCATAGCAGCTTTTAAAATTATTGAACAGCGATGAAGATATCTTGGAATAATCATCATGTGCCTGCTCTAGCTTGCCGCATCCAATATGAACACGCGACGTAATGACATTTTTACTGTGGAGTATGCTACTCATACTTGTCAGCTGATCCCAAGTGATGTCTTTATATTCAGATAAATGATCATATCTTCCGATAGTCTCTATTGCAAATGATTTCAGATTTTCAATATCATTTTCAAAAACAACATCCTGCCCACTTATACTAATAACGGCGTTTATTTTGTCTTGTGAATCAACCGGATCTTTATATCCATATATCGTGGTAATATCATGAACAGCTTGGTATTTTTCAGCCTCTTGTTCATTATCGTCGTCCTGATTTTTTGCCTCAAAGACGATAGCTCTTATTTCTGCAAGAACATTTAAATAATCTTCCAATTTTGTCTTTTTTCCGTCACATATTACAGCGAGATCATTGTGGTCGAACGTATAAAATAATCTCATTCTGGTTTTGTCTATTTTACTGAGAATTTCTTTTTTTACCTGTTTATTTGCATTTTTTCCTATTATGCCAAAAATCTTTTTTCTCTCAGCTTCTGACCATGCGGGAATGCTAATAAACGAGATAAAGATAATGCTTGTATCCGTAATCCTATCCAAAAAAGCGTTATAAGCATTTTCATCCTCTCCATCATCGTCAGTGGGAATAGCAATTATGCCCTGCTGCACATGCATACCATTAGTGATGACTTTTTGCCTTTCACTAATCTCCTCATCATAGCATGCAGCAAGCAGATCCTCGGGGGACTTCCCGGTACCTCCGGGTATGTTTTTCAGCTTGATCCAATCGTAATAGCATTCTGACTTGAAAATGTCATCGGTTGGCGCTTTTATCGTTCCTTTGCCCAACAGAATTAGGAGAAAATTTTTCATAATTGTTACACCTCAAAATAAAATTCAGGTCAATTTTTAAGCCAAGAACGATTTACGCTCTTGGCTCAAAAATTAAGGTTTTTCATTGCCAACTGTCGTTTTGGATGTTTCTTCATCTTGGATTTTATCGATTATCGCGGGCTGCACAGTATCAACG
>CAMWXM010000371.1 GCA_947178195.1 uncultured Ruminococcus sp. | reverse complement strand
CCAATCTTCTCATAATAGCGATTATCATCACCTTTGTAAATAACAGATTCAAACTTATCTTTTTTGATTTTGCCTTCTTTAAGGAGTTTCTGTTTTTCTGCGCGTATCTTCTCAAGCAAAGTGGAGGCGGGCTCGTCGGAAGGATCTTGCGGAACGAGCTTCCCCTGAATTGCCATTTGTAATATGGATTTTCTTAATTGTTCGGCTTTCATTCTTCATTCCCCAACAATGTCATAATTTCCGTAAGTACTCTGTCAATATCTGCGTCAAGACTTGCGCGTTTTTCACGATAAGTTCTTATCAAATCCTGAGGAGCAAGGATTTCTTCCTCTTTGTGGGGGAAGCCACATAAATCAATATCATAATTTCGTGCAATAATTTCTTCAATACTGTATTTTTTAGATTTAGGTGAATCTTCTACAATAATTTCTTCCTTGTTATTCCACCAATTTTCCACAGGAGTAAAATGCTCTTCCAACATTGGTCTGGTTTTAGAAAAATGTTTATAACCGTCCGGCATATCAAGCCGATAAAACCATGTTTCTTTTGTCGGCTTGGTTTTCTCAAAAAATAGAATATTAGTGGTGATATTAGTGTAGGGAGCAAACACATCGTGGGGCATACGGATTATAGTGTGAACATTAAATTCTGAAAAAAGTTTTTTCTTTATCGCCACTTTTGTAGCGTCCTTTCCAAACAAAAATCCATCAGGTAATATTACCGCAGCTCTGCCTTTTTCTTTTAAACGATACATTATGACCGACATAAACAAGTCGGCTGTTTCACTGCTTGCTAAATCATCGGGGAAATGGTTTTTTACATCCGATTTTTCATTTCCACCATAAGGAGGGTTCATTAAAATGACCTCGAACTTATCTTTTTCTGTATAGTCAAGAACATTATATAAAAGTGAATTGCCGTGCTCAATTTTTGGTATATCAATATCATGCAAAAGCATATTTGTGACACAGAGCATATACGGGAATTGCTTTTTCTCTCTGCCGTAAATAGAATTATTATAAAGTTCCACGTCATCGGTTGTTTTTTTAACTTTATCCAGTTCTTTCAACCAGCTAGTTAAGAAGCCGCCAGTACCGCAAGCAAAATCGGCACAACGTTCTCCGATTTTAGGTTGAATCATTTTTGCCATAAAATCAGTAACTGGACGAGGGGTATAA
This sequence comes from uncultured Ruminococcus sp., assembly GCA_947178195.1. Classification (GTDB taxonomy): domain Bacteria; phylum Bacillota; class Clostridia; order Oscillospirales; family Ruminococcaceae; genus Porcipelethomonas. Next base: position 1,947 of record CAMWXM010000371.1, on the reverse strand, counting down.
AATTCACCCGCTGATCCGGCACTTTGAAGTTCACGCAAAATTGATTCGTAAATTTCTCCAAAAGCGTGGCTTTCTTCGTAGTCACTTAAATCCAAGTCGTCAATAACATTAATAATCTGACGAAGCAAAACTCCGTCTTTCATATAGTTATTTGCATCTTCAAATGTGGACTTGACTATCTGTTTTTTAGGAGGGGTGGAGGGATCTACCTGTACACCTGGAATTAAAATATTGCCGATTGAATCCTTAATATCAACACCTTTAAGAACTGGGAAGACAGTATTATTCACAAAATTTAATAATGCTTCGCCAGTCATTCCTTTTCCGGACTCCTCATGTGCCCAATTACGCCAACGGCAGGGTTCTGGAATAATGGAAGTATAGTCGTCTTCATTAAATTCCCAATCATATTCCTTGCTGTCATATACTTTTAAAAACAGCATCCAAGCTATCTGTTCTATTCTCTGGGCATCGCCGTTAATACCGGCGTCATTGCGCATAATGTCTCTTATTTTTTTTACAAATCCCGAAATATTGCTCATTTGTATCCTCCGTATTAATTAATAGTCACCAAAAGGATGATTGCTAATTTCGCTTTCAGATTTTTTAGCTTCTGTTTTTAAAACTACTGGTTTATAGAAATCTACTTTTAATTCATTCATCTTTTTGAAAAATTGATTAGCTTCTACATAATCTACAAGTTTTCCGTCTATAACTATTTTTTTTGCTACCATTTCATAAATTAATAACCAATGTGATGTCAATATTTTTTCATCAGTAGCTCTATCTGTAATTGTGTCCACATCTTGAATTATTCTTTGTTGTAATTTTTGTAACTCTTTTTGATAAAATTTTGCTTCTTCATTTTGTAAGTAATTTAATGACATGATAATAGCTAAATCATTAGTTGATTCACATATTTTTTTAAAAAGCGTGGATGTTATTGCAAACTCAAATTGAATAGTTGCCCATAATGCCCAAATTACTTCAGTTTCTTGTCTATAAGTAAGGCCATTAGAAATTATTGTACGAAGAATTTGCATTAATTTATCTTTGTCAGCTTTAGCTAAATTGTTTTTTTGTTTAATGAAAATAGGTAAAATGTATTCCGCTAAAAAAGGGAAACGCACCCACAAATTTATTAATAAGGGAAATATTTTTTTTATATTCTTTTTTGTTATTTTAGATTGTAATATTCGTAAACCATATTTTAATAAAGAACCGTCCTGATACTTGTTATGAATAACAATCATGCGATTATAAAAAGCGTATACATCTTTAACAGTTACAGACTTCAATTCATCTATTCCATTTTGTCCTAAAATGAAAGGGGCATTAATTACCTTTGTCTTTGCCTCATTGAGGACCAAATCATATTCGAGAAGTTGTTCTCTTACGTAAGTAATTATTTCATCTGGGGAATATTCTCTTATTGCGCCGCCTTTTATATAAAAAGCATAATCATCAACAAATCGGCACATATCTATTCTGGGGAACTTTTTTTTAATTTGTTCATCTACCTTACATAAAATTAGCTCAGCAATTAATCTTGATATGGCATTGCCAACAAGGATGCCATGTGTCTGTCTATCATTTAATCCTTGCAAACAGTCGTCTATTTTGTTTCCAAGCAAAGATTTATCGCCTTTTTTTTGTTTTGAAACTGTCTTAGTATGAATTGCCCAAGAAATTGAGTGGGTATAAATGCTGTCAAAAAAATTATTTATATCCAATTTAATACAAATAGTGTTGTCCATAAATAAGCTTTCATTTTGTAATCTTGTAAAGTTTAAGTTGTTAGAGATACGATTGTAAGCTCGTTTTTCAGTGTTAATTTGTTCCTTTGATGGCTTTGTCAAAGAGTATTTGCTACAATTATAATTAAGTTTTACTTCTTGATAATGGTTGGATAATAATTCGGTAATCTTTAAATAATTTTATATATTT
>CAMWXM010000370.1 GCA_947178195.1 uncultured Ruminococcus sp. | reverse complement strand
ATCCACTGAAATCAAAACGCACATATACCTTAAATTCATCAAAATAATCATCAATAAACGTAGAAATATATTTTTCATAATCATCTCTTATTAGTACCCCATAATAATTGTCGCTTGCAAACCGCCTGCTCCCGACTGAAAGCGTGTTTTTTCGCGCCACATTAAATGCATCGGTTTGAGGGTTTCCGTTTTTGGGATAACAGGTCAACTGGTTTGTGGGGTGCCCCCAAACAGTCGCGCCAAAAAATCCGGAAACTTCAAATTCTTCCCAATATTTGTGGTATAAGTAATTTTTTACACCTATAGGCATTCCTATATCCGTTCTATAAAACAAAGCGAGCCCAAACCATAATACAAATACAGCCGCGGCAATGCTTCCCGCAAGCTTTATTTTTCCGTTTTTTTTCGACAAAGTTTTTTGGGAAAATGCAAGGAGACTTTTTCTGAAAAAGTAAGCGATCAAAACAACAACGGTAAGCATAAGAAACTCATTAAACGTCAGAAAAACCACAGGAACAGCCGAAACAGCTACTATTCCGCAAAATATTACATTTGCCTTGGATCTTACCCCCTGACCGCCATACCTTACTTTGACCCATGATAAAAGTTTCCTTGATATTAACACGAAAACCAGTGCATAAACAAGAAGATTCAATAAAATTGTTTGTGCCATATGTACCCCCCTTTTAAAAAAGCAAACTACAATTTCGTTTATCTTTTATATGGTAACACATAAAAGAATATTTGTCAATAACAAATTAATTAATTATAAAAGATTTGCTAAAACTTACTTCAAAAATAACTTGCATAATATATTTCTCCTATATTGTATAAATTAAAAATTGACAATATGCAATTATCTATACTTTACCGTTCAAATTATACGTCATGGTTTGAAAAAAATCAACAGAAATTTGACGAATGGTATAAAAATTGGAATGAAATACATTTAAGCATCTCAATGTATACAATAAAAAAGCAAAATATTTGTATTTCAATATACCTCATATTTTGACAAAAAGTCAATATAATTTAACAAAAATTGAGTTGAACGGGCAAAAAAAGTCGCTGAGCGTTAATGATATTATTAGTAGGCGTAGTCATAATTCGATAAAGTTAAAACTACATACAATATAAATTAGTATATATACATTACATATGCTGATTTAATAATAATAACAAAACCTTATGTCAGTTATAAGAACGATATATTTGAAACCTCTGCTCTTATCTGTTATACTGAAATTGTACCAAGTACAGTTTTAATTTTGGAGGTATTTTAAATGATAACTGCAATTGCAGGCGGAAGCTTCGGCGACGAAGGTAAGGGTAAAATGACTGATTTGCTTGCAGCAAATGCTGATATTGTTGTGCGTTTTCAGGGCGGTGCAAATGCGGGACACACCATAATCAATGATTACGGCAAATTTACTCTGCATATGCTTCCTTCAGGCGTTTTTCACAAACATACGGAAAATATTATAGCGAGCAGCACTGCCTTTGACCCTGATAAATTTTTCAGCGAACTTAAAATGCTTAAAGATAATGGTATTCCCGAACCTATGGTTAAGGTGTCGTCACGAACACAACTGCTTCTCCCGATACATGAAGAGCAGGATAAACTGGAGGAGCAACGGCTTGGCAAAAACAGCTTTGGCTCAACTAAATCTGGTATCGCTCCGTTTTATTCCGATAAATATGCAAAATGTAATTTTCAGATATCGGAACTGTACTCCACTAATATAAACGACAAAATCAGACGTTTTTGCGAGGATAAAAATAAATTTTTCAAAGCGTTTTATGGTGTTCCAAATGCCTTGTATGTCAACGATTTAATCGACTATCTTATGGATTTGAGAGTTAAACTGAAACCCTATTTGTTTGATTGTCCATACTATATGAACGACGCAGTAAAATCGGATAAACGTATTCTGCTTGAGGGTCAGCTTGGAGCACTTCGTGATGTAGATAACGGAATATATCCATTTGTAACGTCATCATCGCCTCTTGCAGGATTTGGTGCTGTAAGCGCAGGCATTCCGCCTTATGAAATCAAATCAGTAATTTCTGTTATAAAAGCATATTCCACATGTGTCGGTGCGGGAGCTTTTGTGGGAGAATTATTTGATGAGGCTGCCAATGAACTGAGGGAAAGAGGCGGCGATTCGGGTGAATATGGTGCAAAGACGGGCCGATCCCGAAGAATAGCTGGGTTTGACGGGGTTTCGACACAATACGGTTGTATGGTTCAAGGCGCAACAGAAGCGGCTCTGACTATGCTTGATGTTCTCGGATACCTTGATAAGATTCCTGTTTGTGTTGCATATAAAATAAACGGAGAGACAGTGGAGAAATTTCCCGAAACTTATCTGCTTGATGATGCTGAGCCTGTATATGAATATCTTGACGGCTGGAAATGCGATATTTCTGATATTAGCAGTTATGACGATTTGCCCAAAGCTGCCAAAAACTATATTAAATTCATAGAAAATCGAATAGAAATACCTATAACTATGATTTCGAACGGACCTAAGCGTAATCAGATTATTTATAGAAATATTGATTGCAAATAATTATAACTTATGTTATAATGTAAATGATATAATTTTTATTTATGGAGAATTGTAATGAACATAAGCTATGATTGGTATAAAATTTTTTGCTGTGCTGCCGAATGCGAAAGCATTACTATTGCTGCTGAAAAGCTGTTTATTTCACAGCCCGCCGTCAGTCAGACGATAAAGCAGCTTGAAGAAACGCTTAGTTGCACATTGTTTTTGCGTACAGCCAAGGGCGTGAAACTTACCGCAGAGGGCGAACTTCTATATAAATATGTATCGGAAGGTGTATCCGCTTTTTCTGAGGGTGAACGCAGACTTACAGCAATGCTGCGGCTTGACGCAGGTGAGATAAGAATAGGTGCAAGCGATATGACATTGGAATTTTGTCTTTTACCGTTCCTTGAATTGTTTCACGAAAAATATCCTAATGTTAAAATTTCCATAACAAACAACTCCACGCCGCAAACTTTGGAATTGCTTAAACAAAATAAAATTGACTTTGCCGCGGTGAGCGATCCCGTCAATATTTCCGGCTTTGAAAGATTTAGGTTTCGTGCAATAAGAGATATTTTTATT
>CAMWXM010000369.1 GCA_947178195.1 uncultured Ruminococcus sp. | reverse complement strand
GATTTTCTTTGAGGTGATGAAAACAATGAATTGGCATTAGGGAAAACAGAATCAAGCAGAGAAATGAGATTGTTTTTCTGCATAGTCTGAATTTTAGTGTACTGAATATATTGCCTGTTAAGGATTTTCAGAGTTTTGCGAATATCCTCTTCAGGAGTGTATTCAGGCAGGTCAACCCATTTATCGAGGGCGTAGGAAGCAAGCCTGAGAGAGTCCTTCTTGTCGGTTTTGACCTTTCTTATCGAGTTTCCGCCATAGTCATGTACCAAAATTGCATTAACTACGGAAACAAATATACCTGCGTTATGGAGTGCGCAGGCGATGGGTTCAAAGTATGTACCTGTGTACTCCATAATCACCTTGGTTTCGCCGATCAAGAGTTTCAGTCGCTCTACGAGCTCCTTCAACTCTTGATCGTTGTGAGTAACATCAAATGGTTCAGCCACGATCTCTCCAAAAGGACGAAGTATTGCAATGGTACTTTTACCTTTGGAAACGTCGATGCCTACAGCGTTCATAAACATCTCTCCTTACAATGAATTTGTGTAATCGGATAAACCCACGCTTTGCTCATTACCTATTCAGTCTGTTTGGTGACACGAACGCACACATGGCGGTTCAACCTGCAAAAACGAACGCCATAATGAAAGCATGGATGACGGTCTTTTTTACGGGCGTGATGTCCCAGGGAGTGATACGTCAGTCCAATCACTGCTTTCATTATAGCTTAAATATGAGCGCGTGTAAACCATGTTTGGTGTTTCATGGATTTACCGACTAAATTTATTGTAACAGGAGTGAAGAAATGAAAATAAAGCTTTGTATTATAATTTCGACTTTTGTAATAATCTCAGTTGCAGCGAAAGTTTCAGCACTGGATATAACAGACAACAAAGCTGATGATAATTATATACAGTATAACGGGAAAAGTTATAAGCCAGCTTATGATAATGATAATAACTGGTTAGGTTATTATTTGGACGAGAATGGGTATGTTTCCTATATGAGCATGAACAATTATATGCATACCGAATATCCCTATCCCAATGATAGCACTCACCCCGAGGTTAGATATGGTTTCTATGATGGGTACGACCTTTTCGTAAGCAGAGGAAGGCAGCCTGCTTACATTGGCTGGTTAAGCCTTCCTCATGAAAAACGGATGGTACGGAATCCCCATTATTCCATAAAGTGGTGGAAAGAAAGTGAGCCCCGTTACGACTATTCAATTGCACGGATACGTATTCCCAGCAGCATAACCGACGAGCTTAATAAAACCTGCGGATATGTATGCTCTATAGAGGGCAGCTGTGCTTTCAAGGAGTTTGACCTTGATCCTGAAAGCGAATATATGAAATGCGTTGACAATGTAATTTTCAGCAAGGACGGGAAAACGCTTATGTCATATGCACAATATGATGAACGCTCGGAATACTCTGTTCCAAGCGACACAGAAGTGATAGAGGATTCATCTTTTTATGGCTGCAAAAATCTTAAAAAAGTTTGTATTCCCGAAACCGTAACAGAAATAAAGGAATACGCTTTTAATGATACAGTAAATTTATATGAGATAAATATGTCATCGTTTGATATTAAAATTGATCGAAGAGTTTTTGGTTACGGTGCAAAACCAAACGCAAGACTTACAAGCGGTGTGCAGACTAAAGTTAGTGCCGATGAAATTACACTGAATTGGAAAGAGATCAATAATTCGGCATATTACGAAATTTATCAGAAACAAAGCAGCGGTGAATATACTTTGCTCGGCAAGACAAAATCAACATCTCATACATTCGGTTCACTGAAGCCGGGGGCGAAATATACCTTTGCCGTAAAGCCGATAGCAGTAATCCCTGCGGCGAATTATGATAAGGAAAAGGATGAGGGTGAATATCCCGAAACCTTTACCATTGAAGGAACTATGTCGGAGGATGTTGTGGTGAAGGGGTGAGAAGGTTGTAGGTAAAATATTTCCTTTACAAATAAAAATTTAATAGCACGACATATAACTTGTATGATTATGAGTTATATGTCGTGCTTTTTATGTATCGAAATAACGCAAAATCGGCTTTTGAAAGAATAGATAGGGTGTGGAGAGCGGAGCGTTTATGGAAAATAGGTTTTCAAGACGCTTTCCAGTAAAATACAAATTTCACTTAAGAGTGAGAATAGAAAACCGCAAAAATGCTGAAAAACAGAGCGCTGGTTTTGAAACTTATGAACAAAGTATAATTTCATCAAATCCCGAAAAGCATTCATTTATTGATAGGACGGCAGTCGGACTGCCGTCGGGTGGTATTTAAACGGAAATAAAGAAATTCCGTTAATAAAATCACAAGGAGTTGATGTATTTATGATGAATAATTCGGAAAAGGCTTTGCGGGATATGAAAGAGGTGGAGCATAGGGGACTTGAAATACAATTTCCACTTATTGTAAATTATTGTAATTTGCGAAAAAGCCCGATTTTATGCCATTTCCCCGCACTTTCATTGTTCTAACTTTTAGCATTTTATTGTAACTTTTTGAAATAATAATGGGCAAATAATGGGTCACTTTATGATACTTTCTTAAAATATTGTGTTCCCCAAAATGATTTTAATATTTCAAAATTTGTCCCAAAAGCATTACTATTATAGCACAAAATGGCAATATAGTCAATCCCCGACTACTGAAAAAAGTAGTCGGGGATTTTTTTGTTTGTCGAAAAATAAAAATTAACGCAAGCGTTCTGATGAAAGTCAGGACGCTTTTTGTATTTTACGGAGGTAATCTTATGTCAAATAACTATGAAAGCCAATACAGCCTGTCGGCGATAATCCAGCTTCTTAATCCCGACAACACGATCTCGGCGCACAGAATGTTGGCTCATGCTATCGGTATGACGGAAACAATAATTTACGCCTCTCTCATTTTCAAGCAGACATATTACTTACAGAACAATATGCTGTACGAGGGAGGTTGGTTCTTCTCAACCATTGCCGACTTGCAGGAGAGTACCACTTTCGGAACAAAGGCGCAGAAAACAGCTATCGGAAATCTTATGAAACACGGTCTGATTGAATGCGAGTGCAAAGGTATGCCCGCAAAAAGATATTTCAGAATTACAAATGATATGGAAATCCTTATGAAGTTAATTGATGAAGGTGCAGAGA
>CAMWXM010000368.1 GCA_947178195.1 uncultured Ruminococcus sp. | reverse complement strand
AATTAGACTTTTTTTAGTTATGCCTAACATCATTTTAACAGATTGGTTTAAATTTGTACAGACGAGGGTTTATTTGACGCTTACTATGAACGTCTGAAAATTATTCAGCAAGAAACATACAAAAAAATTGCAGCCCTCAAAAAAGCTTTCGAGGACTGCGAGGAAATGTACGAAGTGTACAGGGATATTGCTGATACTTATTATTCTATTGCTAAGGGAGATTATATTTCTAAGCTTATTGATAAAAAGAATAGTTTAAATAAAAAATTTTAATCTACACTAGTGTATAACTGTTTTTTCTTAAACACAAAATTAAAGAAATAATAATCATTAGAACAAATATTAAAATTGAAATAATAAAACTGTTTAATGTTACAAACTGCACACCTATAATTTTTTTGCCGGCAAACAATACGATAGCTGATATAATAACCGCTGTAAATATTTCAAATAAATGTACTCCCAATAATATTATAAACAAAGTTGATCTGTTTGCACCAAGAATTTTATACTGATTATATACTATTTCGTTTTTCTTATATGTAAAATAGTTGTTAGAGAAAAAACCTATTACCGAGATAATTAAAATTATAAATCCAAACACAAGCAATGTCGCCATTTTACTGTAATTACTTGATAATGCCAAATCCAAATCAAATTTTACAGCCGAAAAGTTTTCATAGGTCTCATTGATTTTATTAACAGTCTCATCAATACAATTATTTTTCAATGTCAAAAAAATACTATCCAACGAGTGTCTATTTAATCCATTAAGCTCACTACAATCAATAGTTAAGATAAACGGTTCACTTGTCATTGCGCTACAAATATAGTGTATTGTGTTATTTTTAATACTTCCTGCTATATAAATTTTAATACCGTTTTCAAGAGTATAAATGCTGCCCTCGGGAAGACATTCCAACAAATCTTCAGTTACAAGAACTGATATTCCCAAATCGTGTTTTTTAATTAGGGCATTTATTTGTCCTTTTGATAAGTATATGTTTTCCGATGATAATATACTATCAGAAATTGCCGCAATATAACTTTTTTCAGCAACAATGTTATCCCCGTTAGTTAAATCAGAAAGATAATATTTTGTATAAAACCCATCACCTGCATTTTCCATATTTAAAATTTCGCCGTAATTATTATCCATACTTACAGGACAATAAACTGAAATCGAATTATCAGTATTTATTCCGCCGAAATATAAAATTGTTCCCACATGATTTTCAAGTGTTACCATACATATGTTATAGCATAAAATAGCAAAAATCATTTGAATTATCAATGCCATAATCGTTGACTTGTTTGATCGTATTTCGGTTACTATTAAAAACATTTTTTTCATTGCAGTTCACCTACACAAGCTTCTTTTCTGCTGTACGGACAATTATTTTTCTGTTGCCAAACATAATTGAAATCATCGAAATTACAAAAACAATAATAGTGTATTTTGTTCTTATCTCACATAAAACATTAATTTTGCTCATTCCGTAACTTATTAGCGGTAATAAAGCAAAAGCAATAAAAAATGAAATTATAAAACAGACCACAAGCTGAAAATATATTAAAAAAATTATCATACCTCTTTTTGCACCGAGAATACGGAAAATTTCAAGCATTGGCGTTGTTTTTTCAAGCAAAGCTCTAATTACACTTAACATACTGAACACGCAGAATATTGCAGTTATACCGCAAATGACCAACTCAGCCATAATAAAAATTGCAATATCTGTTGACGACGGACCTAAATTATGTAATAATATATCACCTTCGGGGTAGAGTTTTTGGCTCAATATTGTGATTTGATTATCGGTAAGTCTGTTTTCAAAAACATATGAGTTTATAAATATACCCTGTGCAGTATACCCATGATTATCCAAATATTCCTTAAACAATACGAAAGAAATAACATAACACTCATATTCAGAAGCTCCAAGCACCGTCAAATCTGTATCCAAACATGATATTATATCCCCTTTTTTATATGCTGAATTTTTTGGAACGAGTATATAATCTCCTTCACAAAAATTTGGATATGCTTTTAGAACATTTTCATAGGAATATCCCATTGATTTATCTACAAAGGATTGAATATTATTGTTTGCTTCCTCAAACAATGGATATGCTTTTTCTATCTTTTCATTTGATTTTTTTACTCCATTTACTTTATCTATTATAAACTGACAGAAAACCTGTTCTGCACCGACATATTCATCTTCACTTAAATTGGGAAATAAATTATCGTCCATTTTTATATCATTTAAAACATAATTTAATTTTTCTATATTTAAAGGGTGCCAGAATCCTGTATCAAGAACATACGTCCTCTCTCTGCGCTTTTCCGTTTCAATTGACGGAAAAGAATCGGACCCTATAACGAAAGTAGAAATATAAAGCGATAGTACGGACAAAAACATTATAAGTATCATAAGCAAAGTATATTTTATGTCCTTAGTAAACCAATCCTTAAAAATTGATTTTAATAAATACAGTAATTTCATTCTGTTACCTCGTTAAGCATTCCGTCAACTATGCAAAACTTTCTATGACATATTTCTGCAACGGAATAATCGTGTGTTACTATAACAATAGCGGTGTTCTGTTCGTTAAGCTCTGTAAAAAGCTCCATAATTTCTTTAGCTGTACCGCTGTCTAAAGCCGCAGTCGGTTCATCTGCAAGAATAAGCGCAGGGTCATTTACGATCGCTCTTGCAATAGCAACTCTTTGCCGTTGCCCTCCGGAAAGATTGGCAGCAAGTCTGTTTCTAAAGGAAAGCATACCAACTCGTTCAAGAGCTAAATCAACCTTTGCGCTTATATCGGAATATTTAACCTTTTTTCCTAAAAGCAATGGATATGCGACATTTTCATAAACAGATTTATTAAAAAGCAATCCGAAATTCTGAAGAATAAATCCGATTACTTCATTACGAATTTTATTATCATCAAGATTTATAATATTTTTTCCGTCAATGTAGTATCCACCGTCTGTAGGAATATCAAGGCAACCAAGAATATTAAGCATTGTGGATTTTCCAGACCCTGACACACCCATTACAGAAATAAAATCGTTTCCGCTGATTTTAATGTTTACTTCCCGTAAAGCGATAGTCTCGCTTGCAGTAAGCTTATTGTATATCTTGGAAA
>CAMWXM010000367.1 GCA_947178195.1 uncultured Ruminococcus sp. | reverse complement strand
GTCCGATAAATCTCTACGGCTCAACTAAAATGGTTTCGGATAAGCTTTTTGCTGCGGCAAATGCTTATTCGGGAGCTTGTGGAACAAAATTTTCTGTTGTACGTTATGGCAATGTAGCAGGCAGCCGTGGTTCTGTTATTCCTTTTTTTAAGAACATAATAGATAACGGCGGAAATGAGCTGCCAATCACAGATTATCGTATGACAAGGTTCTGGATAAGCTTAGAGGAGGGGGTCAAGCTTGTTATCAAAGCCCTTGACGAGTCCCGCGGCGGTGAAACATTTATTTCTAAAATACCGTCTTTTAAGATAACAGATCTTGCACAGGCTATGCTTCCAGGCTGTAAAATGCCTGAAATAGGAATTCGTGAAGGTGAAAAGCTTCATGAGGTTATGATCCCGGAAGAAGATTCAATAAGAACGTATGAGTATGATAAGCATTATATTATTTATCCAAACTATAACTGGTGGGAGTCCAAAAATATTATTCCCGGCGGATCGGTTGTTGAACAGGGGTTTATTTACAGTTCGGGAAATAATAAGGAATGGCTTTCTGTGGAAGACATAAGACGTCTTCTTGAAACTGACTTGGACGATCATTGTTAAACCGGAGGAAGATAATATGTCAAATTTAGCGCTTTACGGTGGAAGTCCTGTATTTAAAAATAAAATCGGATATGGTCATCAATACATTGATAATGCAGATATCCAGGCTGTAGTCAATGTGCTGAAGAGTGATTTTTTGACTTGCGGTCCTACGGTCAAGGAAGCAGAAAAGAAACTCTGCAATATTACAGGAGCTAAGTATGCTGTATTGATAAGCAGCGGTACGGCTGCTCTTCATGCTGCTTGTTATGCTGCCGGAATAAAAGAAGGCGACGAAGTAATTACAACGCCGATAACATTTGCTGCTTCGTCAAACTGTGTGATATACTGCGGTGGAAAACCTGTTTTTGCTGATATTGACCCTGATACATACAATATATCTCCTGAAAGTATATTGTCAAAAATTACCCCTGCGACTAAGGCGGTTATTGCTGTCGATTTTACAGGTCAGGCAGCGGAATTGGAAAAGATAAGAAATATTTGTAATGAACATAATCTTACGTTTATTGAAGACGCGGCTCATTCTCTTGGAACAAAATATAACGGTATCCCGGTAGGAAATATTGCTGATATGACTACATTCAGCTTTCATCCGGTCAAGACGTGTACGGCGGGTGAAGGCGGTGCGATCATGACAAATAATGATGAAATTTATAATTATCTTACACTTTTCCGTGCCCATGGCATTACCAGAGAGCGATGTCTTATGGATAATGCACCGGAAGGAAACTGGTATTATCAACAGATAGAATTGGGTTATAACTATAGGATAAGCGATATTCAAGCTGCACTTTTATGCAGTCAACTCAATAAGCTTAATGCGTTTGCAGAAAGAAGAAAAGAGCTTGTCAAAAGATATGACAGAGCTTTTGCTCAAATTCCTGAAATAACACTGCAAAAGGAAATTCCCGAATCAGATACGGTAAGGCATTTGTATATTATTCGGTTGAATCTTGAAATGCTGCGTTGCACAAGAAAAAAATTTTTTGATGCGATGCAGGCAGAGGGGGTTGGAGTAAATGTTCACTATATTCCGGTTTACTATTTCCCGTACTACAAAAAAATGGGATATGAAACAGGAATATGCCCAAATGCAGAAAAGCTTTATGAAAGTATTGTTTCGATACCGCTTTTCTATTCAATGACTGACGAAGACGCTGATAAGGTTATAGAATCTGTCAAAAAAGTTATAAACTATTTTAAAAGGTGGGACTAAAATTTTGATGACAATTTTCAATTTATTAGTAATAAGTAAAATATAAAGGAGGAAAACAAATAATGCCACATCTTGAAAATATGACATCTGACATTTGTACTGGATGTTCAGCTTGTGAGAAAATATGTCCTAGATCTGCAATACAGCTTACTGCAGATCAGGAGGGATTTTTGGTTCCCCAAAATAGATGTGAAAACATGTAACAATTACGGTCAATGCATATCTGTTTGTCAGGTATATCATTCCACACATATGCAAAAAAGTCAAAATCATGACAATTTTGCTTTTGCAGTCAGGTATAAGAACGACATTATAAGAAAAAATTCTTCATCGGGCGCATATTTTCAATGCGTAGCAAGACACTTTATAGATAACGGCGGATATGTATGCGGATGTGTTCTTGAAGATATGAAGGTTGTGCATATTGTCAGTAATAATGTTGATGACATAACTCGTATGGCTGGCTCAAAATATGTACAGAGCGATATGAAAAACTGTTTTGCTGAAATAGGAAAGATACTGCAGGATGAGATTTCTGTTTTATTTTCCGGCACTTCTTGCCAAACAGCAGGATTGAAAATGTATCTTTCAAACAAGAATATTGATATGAACAAACTTCTTACAATTGACTTTTTTTGTCATGGTGTTCCTTCACCTTTAATATTTAAAGAATATTTAAATAACTATGAAAAAAGAAGAAATAGGAAACCGATTGATTATAAGTTCAGATGTAAGGATTACGGCTGGGGTAAAGCTTCAAGAGGTTCAAATTATTTTAATACCATTTTGCGCAGTACGTACGCAAGAGCATGGAGAAGAATTTTCTTTTCTGATTTGGTGCTGAGAAAAAAATGCCATGACTGCAATTATTGCACAGCATACAAACCTGCGGATATTACAATGGGAGACTTTTGGGGTATAGAAGAATTACTGCCTAATTTTAATGATGGGATGGGTATATCTGTCGTAATTATTCATAACAGGGAAAATGTGAAATATGTAACCGAGTTACTTGATCTGGAATATTTTGAAACTGATTTGAATGATGCTATAAAATGTCAATATAACGCATTTTATCCAAGTAAACAAAATGAACTGCGTGAAAAATTTTGGCATGATTACTTTGAAAATGGTTTTGATTTTGCATTTAAAAAGTACATATATACTAAAAGTTTTGTTATAAAACAAAAAATTAAAATGCTTTTATTCTTGTTAAGGCTCAGAAACTATAACGGATAAAACATTTACGGTTTAAAAATATAATAATCGTTGAGTTTAATAATATTTGAGCAACCATATGAATGCAACATCTATTATTACCACACGCGGATGAAGCA
>CAMWXM010000366.1 GCA_947178195.1 uncultured Ruminococcus sp. | reverse complement strand
AATTATATCTCTTGTTTGCTTGTCCAATAAAATCAAGTACCGTCAAACATTCTTTACCTTCGGAAAGACGCAAGCCGCGTCCAAGCTGTTGCAAGAATATTGTCAACGACTCCGTGGGCCGAAGGAATAAGACCGTATTAACCTCTGGTATATCTACTCCTTCGTTATAGATGTCGACAACAAAGATAAATCTAATTTCTCCATTTACAAGTTTCTTCTTTGCGCTCTTTCTATCTTCATCTGACGAGCTGCCGACAAGAAACATTGAAGGGATACTGTGGTTATTAAAATAATCTGACATAAACTTTGCGTGTTCGATTGACACACAAAATCCAAGTCCTTTAACCTCGTCTATGTCTGTTACATATTTTAAAATTGAAGTAATTACATAGTCGGCACGACGCACTGCAGTTCCTTCATTTATTGTATAAATATTTGATAGTTCCGTTTTATCGTATCCGCCTCTGCTCCACTTTAACTCATCAAGGTCAACTATATCGGAAACGCCAAAATATTGGAACGGACAAAGTAACTTCCTATCAATTGCTTCAGGAAGCCTAATTTCAGCCGCGATACGATTATCAAAGTAATCTAAAATATTTTTACCGTCCATTCGCTCAGGCGTGGCGGTCAATCCAAGCAGTATTTTGGGCTTGTAATATGTAAGAAGTTTTTGATATGTGGGAGCTGCCGCATGATGGAACTCATCCACGATTATATAATCATAGAAGTCTGATGTAGTCTTTGATGTGAAGTCTTGCGAATTAAATGTTTGAATTGATATGAACAGATTGTCAATGCTATCAGGTCTATGATTACCTACATACAATTCACCAAAATTTGCATCTTTCAAAATTCCGCGGAATGTGTCTAAACTTTGCTCTAATATTTCTTCCCTGTGAGCAACAAATAATAATTTGCAAGCGTTGCTTGGATTTTGCTTTTTGAAACATTTGTAATCAAACGCAGAAATTACTGTTTTTCCCGTACCCGTCGCAGCAACAATAAGATTGCGATTGTGCCTATGTATTGTTCGTTCCGCCTCTAACTTGTCCAATATTTCTTGCTGGTACGAATAAGGCGAAATATCAAAAGTGTATAATTTCGAATTATTACTATCTGAAAACTTCTCAGCTTTTAACGCGTGGGCAAGGCGCTCCTTCTGCCCTTCCGAGTAATATTCAAACTCATTGGAATTCCAATAACTTTCAAATGTTGCCTTAATTTTATCTATGGTTTCTGGCAAATCTCTTTTTGTAACTTTAACATTCCATTCCAACCCGCCAGATATAGCTGCATTAGAAAGATTGGAAGAACCCACATAAGCGGTTGTGAAACCCGTTTCACGATAGAACACATAAGTTTTTGCGTGAAGACGGGTGCGCTTTGTATCGTAGCTAACTTTAATTTTAGTGTTTGGAAGCTTACTAAGTTCTTCTACCGCTTTTATGTCTGTAGCTCCCATATACGAAGTTGTTATTATGCGAAGTTCTCCACCACGTTGAGTAAATTTTCTCAACTCGCCGATAATAAGCCGCAATCCGCTCCACTTTATAAAGGAAACAAGCATATCAATTCTATCGCTTGAAACAATTTCCTTATTTAATTCGTTAAACATTTGCGGTTCGTTAATTGCCCCAGTAAAAAGCGAGCTTTGAGCAATCGAAGTTTCCGGACGAACTATTTCTGCCTTTTCATTGACCGCTAAGATCGTATCCTTTTTATTAAGGAGTGCTAAAAGCTGTTCTGCTCGCTCTGCAACTGACAGCTCGTTAAAATCTGTCTCTCTTGTTTCAGAGATTATAGTTGAGACTATTCGATTAATTAGCTGGATTTGCTTTTTAACATCTCCGCCTTTGTCGTGGACATAATCAAGCCCCTTCTCTATGATTTCAGCTACATATTGCGAAAGAATTTTAGATGCTTCACCTTCATCAATACGCGCAGTCTGACTGAGCTTGTCTTTACTTTCGAACAGCTCCTTTTCCAATAGCTTATTTATAACTTGCTCGTATAGCCCTGTCTTTAGCATTTGATATCCTTTTGTATATGCTTCAAAATTTCCACATCTGCGGGGCAGAATTCATAACTTGGAATCTCAGCTTTTGTTATCCATTTCATATCGTTGTGTTCTAAAAGCTGCGGTTGCCCATTTAATATAGTGCAGTTAAACAAAGTCAAGTGCACTGTTATATCGGAATATTTATGCGTTACTTCCGTAAAAATGTCGTGCGGTTCAACTGTAATTGCAAGTTCTTCCTGACACTCACGTATAAGCGCTTGCGCCTTTGTTTCGCCCTGCTCTACCTTGCCTCCGACAAATTCCCACAACAAACCTCTCGCCTTATTTGCCGGACGTTGACAAATTAAAAACTTGTCCTCATTCCATATTAAAGCGGCAACAACTTCTACAAATTGCTTACTTCCCGTCATACACTATACCTTCACTAGTACACGTCATTTTATAGATTTATACAACAGCAATTTCAATGCCTCGAGTTCTTGGCGCAATTGCCTAAGTGGATATTCTATTCTTTTCCTGTTTCTACCGACAGTAATATATACTTGCTCTTGTTTGTTATATGTCCTTAAATGCGGCGTGTTTAAAATGGCCCTTCTTATAGCATCAGGAGTATTTTCATCAATGATGTTATAATCGCCTATGCGCTTATCATATTCATCATAGCGTTCGTCAAAGTGCATATTCGTATTCCGGACTTCTTTTTGAAATATGTAGGGATAGTCTTTTATATTTAGGTTTATCATCTCGCATAGCGCCTTACTTCTTTGATAGGGAGACACACATCTATACCTATTCGTGTACCCAAAAGGGTTATCAAACACATTGGCTAAGTTGCCACAAGCAGCTAAAAGATTTTGAATATAATAGAAATAGAACGTGTGCTCATTCTCATAAACATTTCGATCTATAGTTTCTGTATTCAGTATAAAATCGACAGAGATTAAGGCAAAATCAATGTTTTTCAACGCCATTTTTACATACAGCATCATTTCGTTTTCAGCTGTGATTTTCATTTGTTCATTGAGCATCTATTGTACCTCCAGCAAATCTTCCATTGTGCAGCCAAGAGCTTTTGCCAAACGATGAAGAGAATCGGACTGAGCTTTGTTTATGTGCTTCTGCCGTTGCTCATACATTTGTAT
>CAMWXM010000365.1 GCA_947178195.1 uncultured Ruminococcus sp. | reverse complement strand
ACAAGGCGATTCGTCGGCAGCGTCAGATGGGTATAAGAGACTGATCATTAACAATGTTAAAAATCGTCTTGTCAACGCAGTCTGTGAATCTGATAAGCTGTATAAACTTATTTTTCGGGTTTAATTATGAAAATTTCATTCATATATATCAAATTCATTTTTCTTTGCTAAATCGACATTTTTTGATGTAAGCTACAGGTTGCATTATGAATTTTCAAATATTTTTCAGCTTTGTGATTTTACCAAAATGTAATCAAAAACTCTATTTATATTTACAATGTTTATTTTTTCGTAGATGAACAGATACCATGTTGTTTTCAAAATGTAAAATATAAGTTGCAACATTGATTTTAGGTGGTTTCCAGCCTTGTAATGTCATCAAAATGTCATTAAAAATCATTAAAATCTTCCCCATTATTTTTAGTTTATCTTATATTTTTCTATTTCTTGTCCCAGTTCGCACATATTCAATTTTTCTTTTTTCAGCATAAGCATTTAACAATGTTAAAAATCATCTTGTCAACACAGTATGTGCATCTGATAAGTTGTATAATATGATTTTTTAGGTTTATTAATGAAAAGTCCATTCATTTTTTCAATATTCATTTTTCTCCACTAAATCAACATTATTTCATTTTTTCAATGTAAACCACAGGTTGCATCGTCGATTTTAGGCGGTTTCAGCACATAAATGCTGCATAAAGCATTTTATTCCACTTTCAATTTATTCTGTTTAAGATTTATCATAATATCCGTTCCATTATCTATTTCAGATTCAGCCATTATTTTAAATCCTAAATTCGTACATATCCTTTTACAAAGGTATAATCCTACACCGCTTGCTTTTTTATCAAGTCTGCCGTTATAACCCGTATACCCGTTTTCAAAAATTCGGGGCAGATCCTCCGGCGCAATGCCTATCCCCGTATCTTTTATATGAAGAATATTATCATCGCTTAAAAAGATTGAAATGCTGCCCGAACGAGTATATTTAAGAGCATTAGACAAAACCTGCTCTATGACAAATGACAGCCATTTTTCATCAGTAATTACTGACAGACTCAAGGGTGTGTATACTAAACACAGCTTTCTCATAATAAATTCGCCGGAAAATTTTTTTACAGCTGACTTTACAATATTATCTAGGTCATATTCCTTAAATACGTAATCAGAGCTTTGAGAATCCAGACGTAAATATGTCAGCACCATTTCAACATATTGCTCGATACGAAACAAATCAGAAGAAAGCCGCCGTGAGATATGAGCGTCCTCATTCTGCAAAGTCAACCGCATCGAAGCTATAGGTGTTTTTATCTGATGTGCCCAGACCGTATAATAATCCATCATTTCAGCATATCTTCTTTTTGCGTCATTCTGCAAAGAAATATACTCATTGCCTATTATACGTATAATTTTCTGATATTCATTTTTTTCAATACCGTCAGCTTCGGGAAAATCCACAGTTAATGCGTCAGTCACATTTTTGAACCTTATTAATATTTCATATCTGCGTTTTACCCGTATATAACCCATAAAAAACACGGCCGTCCCTGCAAAAAAGCATAATATGACAGGATAAATCATAGCTGATAACGGTAAATTATACAGAAGAAAGGACAGCGTAAAAATAAGGCAAAGCAAAAGAAATATTATTATATCACGCCGTCTTTCTCTGATATACAATAAAAAAATCCTCATTTACATTACCTCATCAATAATATATCCAACACCGAATCGGGTAACGATAAAATTTTCAAGTCCGGCAGCATCAAGCTTTTTGCGCAGCCGATTTACATTTACTGACAGAGTATTCTCATCTACAAAACTATCCGTTTCCCAGAGAGATTCCATCAATTTTTCACGGCTCACCACTCTGCCTTTATTTTTCATAAGTATCATCAGAATACGATATTCATTTTTTGATAAATTTATCCTTTCACCTTTGAAAATAAGAGTATTATCGTCCATATTAAGAAGAGCACCTCTATGCTCCAGAATAGAAATACTATTAGAAAAGTCATAGCTTCTCCTGAGTATAGCCTGGATTTTCGCCATAAGAAAGCTCTGGTCAAAAGGCTTTGCAATAAAATCATCTGCTCCCATATTCATTGCCATTATCATATTCATATTATCTGACGCAGATGAAATAAATATAATAGGCACTTTAGAGAATTTTCTGATTTCGCTGCACCAATGATAGCCGTTAAAAAACGGAAGAGTAATATCAAGCAATACAATATGCGGCTGATATTCTGCAAATTCTGTCATAACATTACGAAAATTTTCAGCTATCTTGACCTGCAGCTGCCACATTTCAGCCTGAATTTTTATAGATTCTGCAATCCCGATGTCATCTTCAATTATCATTAAACGATATACTGCTTTATCATCATTCAAAATTTTCACCTCAACGAATTTAAGGCAATACCGCACAAAGCCTTAAAATATGCTTTGTACGGTGTTGCCTAAAAATCATGTACAAAAATTATACACACAAATCCTATGAGAACAACTTCCTATTTACGAAGCCTTTCTCCGCATTTAGCGCAGAAGGAAGAGTTTGACCTGTTTTCATGACCGCATTTTGTACAAAAAACCTTTTTCGGTACTTCCGCTGCCACGGCCGTATCCACTGTCGCAGGTTTTGACTCAATTTCTTTTGGTGTTTCTTCCGATTCTGGCTTTGCTTCGATTTCTTTTGACGTTTCTCCAGATTCCGGCTTTGGTTCAGTTTCTTTCACTTCTTCAACATTTTTCGGAGCAAAAATCGCTTTGTAAGCTGAATCGAAAGAAACATCTTTAGACATGAAGGAAAAATCACTAGGTTCAGAAGCTTTTTCTGTTTCTGCATTTTCAACAGGCGGAAGCTCCTGCGTAGAATTTTCAGTTATATTTGTGTAATCCTCTGAAACAATCGCCACAGTTCCTTTATTTTTACCGCCAAATAAAATGGAAATAACAAGCAGTATAACTCCAACTGCCAAAATTATTCCAGAATAAATAATAACAGGATTTCTTATTTCCTTTGTTATAGTATTTACTATGCCGTTTTCTGAAAAGAAAATTGTCGGTAATGTCAATAAAAATATCAATGCAGAAGGAATTATAACAAAAATACTATATTTTTTCAATGCTTTTAACTTTCTTCTTCCGTTAATAGCGTATACTGC
>CAMWXM010000364.1 GCA_947178195.1 uncultured Ruminococcus sp. | reverse complement strand
AAACCATGGCTGGCTTGTCATGGTTTTAACGACTAATTTTATTATAGTAGGAGATATTATATGAAAATAAAAAATATTATTGCAGGGTTTCTGTCCGTTTTCATAATGTCTGTATGTGTAATTCCTGTTTTTTTCGTAAATGGTGCAAGTGACGGCAAAGTAGATATATCCGATTTTCCGAGCATTAATGTCGACTGGGACGCTGTTAATGAGAAATCATATGAATTTACTCTCAAAAGCGACGGAACATATGAAATAAGCAAGTACATCTATGAGATCCCAACAACCGGTTTTCTGCCCAGTGACAGTATTACTTTGCCATCGTCTTATAAGGGAAAGGCTGTAACCAGCATTGGAAACAGAGCATTTTGCACAAATAAAGCAGACCATATCACAGGAAGTATCACTATCCCTTCAAGTATTACGTCAATTGGCAACGAAGCTTTCAGTATGGGAAAATTTAACAACTGTGTTATTCCAAGCACTGTAACTTCAATAGGAAACAATGCATTTAATGATACGCCATGGCTTAATAATATGAGAGCGCAGAATCCGTTAGTTATTGTTAATAATATTTTGATTGATGCCAAGACGGTCAAGGGAGATGTGGTTATTCCTGAAGGAGTAACATCTATCCCCGGTTTTACCTTTAGTGAAAATAAAGATGTTACCGGAGTCACAATACCAAACAGCGTTAAAACTATCGGCAACAGTGCTTTTAATAGATGCGAATCGCTTGAAAGGATAAATATTCCTAATAGCGTTACCGAGATAGGAGAATCTGCGTTTATCCATTGCCAAAAGCTCAGCGGAACTTTAACAATTCCCGGAAGCGTTAAAACTATTGGAGACTTGGCATTCTGGGATTGTAAAGAAATAACTAAAGTTGTTATGCAGGATGGTGTAATTGAAATTGGAACTGGCGCTTTTGGCTGCTGTTTATCATTGACAGACGTATCTATTCCTAATACTGTTACAACTCTTGGAAAAAAAGCGTTTAATGAAGCTCATAAGCTTGAAAAAGTGGTTATTCCGGCAAGTGTTACGTCAATAGGGGAGTATTGTTTTGACTATAATTTTAAGCTTGAATCTGTAACGATAAAAAATCCAAACTGTGTTATTTATGATGATAAATCTACACTTTATATAATCGCCGTTATTAATGGCTATGAAAACTCAACGGCTCAGGCTTATGCACAAAAATATGATCGTACATTTGCAATAATTGGTGAAGTAAAAGGCGACGCTAATGGCGACGGCAAGCTTAATATCAGAGATGCTGCATTTATAGCTATATTGTGTGCAAAGGGACAGTATGACGATATTCCCGAATGTGCAGACTATAACGGTGATGGAAAAAGAAATATTAGAGATGCTGCGGCAATTGCAGTGTATCTTGCTACAAAATAATCTCAAAAATAAACTGAAAATTTATAAATAAAGCAGTCGATCTTGTACTTAGATTGACTGTTTTTTTATATTATATAGAATTGCACTTTTCCTCGGAAATATCTGACAAAATATGTAATCAAGATGTACGTCAAGTCATCAGGCGTGATTTAATCATTGATTTCTTAATACTGCATGACAAAAGCGACCAAGCTCGCTGCTTAATCGCTTTGTCTAACTTTTTTGGGGCGGTTCAGTTTATTATGCTTCCAATTGCTTACCCAAAAACTGGGAAGCGGCAGATATAAGACTTTTTTGCAGTTCATTTACAGATTTTGACTTTTCGGATTCCAGAAAAATTACCGCTCCTGTAACATCACCCGCACTTAAAATAGGCATGGACGCAATCGCTCTTTTTTCAATTCCCTCAGCGGCGATAAATCCCATAACACCGTTTTCGGCAAAAAAATTTCTGCGATTTTCCATCATGTCTTCAAGCTCGGGAGATACACGTCTTTCGTTAAACTCTTTTCTTGAAACACCTGCAACTGCAACAACATGGTCACGGTCAAAAATAACAACTGGACATGAAGCTAGCTTATACATTATATCTGCTACCTGTGAGGCATTTTCACTCATCTCACTTATCGCTGAATATTTTTTGAAAATAACTTCGCCGTCGTTGCTTGTGTATATTTCAAGAGGGTCGCCCTCACGAATACGCATAGTTCGTCTTATTTCTTTGGGAATGACCACTCTTCCCAGATCATCAATTCTTCTGACAATTCCTGTAGCTTTCATATTTAAATTCTCCTTAATAATTTTTAATTTCGTAATGCTATTATTTGTAATTTTAAAGAGAATATACAAATAATTTTTTTATAAAAATCTGTTTTTTCATAAGGCAAATTTAATATAATATTTAAAATACTTATGTATATGCCGATATTATTAATAGTTTAATTTTAAGGAGTGATGTTGTTTTATGAAAGAAAAAAATTTTAAAATAGAAGAAATCAAAGTGAACAAAAAGCAGTTCCTTTCATTGTTATTGCTGGCAGACGAACAAGAAAATATGATAGACCGATATATCGACAAAGGCGTTATGTATATATTATCAGACTGCGACGGCGTTAAATGCGAATGCGTTATAACAGATGAAGGAAACGGCATTCTTGAAATCAAAAATATAGCCGCAAAAAAAGACTGTCAGAGAAAGGGTTACGGGAAAGCATTAATCAACTTTATTACGGAGAAGTATAAAGGTAAATATTCCGTTTTGCAGGTCGGAACAGGCGATAGTCCGTTGACAATTCCTTTTTACGAAAAATGTGGTTTTGTCCGTTCCCACAAAATAAAAAATTTCTTCACAGATAATTATGATCATCCCATATATGAATGTGGTATTCAGCTAAAAGATATGATATATTTTAAAAAAATGTTATAGCAATAAATAGATTAAATATTTTAAATTTTCAGCTTATCTATTGCAATTCCTAAAGGAATAAACAAACCATGCATAATGTTTCGGATGGAAATTTTGATTAACGGCTGTAATAATTGCGAACCTCTCCTTTGATTAATTATAACGAAATATCAATAATCATATTATCATAATGTTTTCCATAATAATAGATAGACATTTTGAATAATTCGTTTATTAAAGAATCGAATGTGGTTTTTATGACATAGCAAGAAGTATGTCCATTTACCTCTGCATATGATGTTAAAAACATTTTAAAATGAGAGACATTTATTTGATACATCCACTCTTCAATTATTTGTATAAATTTTATTATGGTATTTGGAGGATTATCCTTTTCTATCCAATCC
>CAMWXM010000363.1 GCA_947178195.1 uncultured Ruminococcus sp. | reverse complement strand
ACCAAAATAGATCTTTGTCGGGGTGTGATATCTAAAATTTCCTAACATAATTTTTACTCCTATTTATCATAAATACTGCGTATGACTTTTGCAGGACTTCCCACAGCAATCATATCAGCAGGAATATCCTTTGTGACCACCGATGCCGCACCGATTACTGCATTGTCGCCAATAGTAACACCCGGCAGAATAACAGAACCTGAACCGGTCCATACATTATTACCAATATGCACAGGACTTGGAATCATATCCCCTCTTTCCTCCGGCAGCATTCCATGATTAAGCGTTGCAATAGTCGTATTATGACCAAGCAGGCAATTATCACCGATGTAGATACCGCCCTGATCCTGAAGCTTACAGCCGGCGTTAATGAATACTCCCTTGCCAATGTGAAGATTTTTTCCACAGTCAGTATAAAACGGCGGGAACAATCCAAATTTCTCGTCAAGCTCCTGTCCTGTCAGCTTCTCCATAAGACTGCGAAGCTCCTGCGGCGTATGATAACTGCTGTTAATTTCAGCGGTTATACGAATAGCCTCCTGACTCAGCTCGTGCATTTTCAGGTGTACATCACTGCCGCATTTTATCTGATCTCCGCTATTCATAATCTCAATAAATTCCTGATTTGTCATCGTACCAACTCCTCGTTTTGTGATAATTTTAGTGTATCACACTATTTGTGAAATTTCAAATACTTATTTGGTATAGAAGAGTATGCTTAAAAAGCATAGACTTCCATAGCATATAAGTATTTTACTTTTTTATGAAACCGTGATACAATAAAATTACAGTAAACAATCAAATCTATATCAACGGAGGGGCTTCTATGAAAAAAATCGTATCATTTTTTGCAGCGGCATTGTTGGGAATCAGTGTAATCATATCTATTCCTGTATTTACATCTGCCGAAACCACAAATTCGGAATATTCTTATACCATTCAGGATTTGCGGAATTTGCAGGATTTTTTGATTGTAAGACCTACAGAAGAGAATCTTGTCGGAAAACCTTATGATCTGAATGCGGATGGGGTGTGGAATGTATTTGACTTTTGTCTGATGAAGCGTGCCATTCTGAATCGGCAGAAGGATACAAGTGATATTCTTGTTGCTTACTTTTCACAAACAGGTAATACAGAAAAAATCGCAAACCACATTATTGACATTACAAATGCTGACAGCTATGTAATAGAGGCAGCAACTCCTTATACAGATGAAGACATTCAGTATACAAACGCTTCATGCCGTGCTAATCAGGAGCAGAACGACAAATCAGCTCGTCCGGAAATTTCAGAGCCAATCGAAAGTATTGAAGCCTATGACACTATTTTTCTTGGCTATCCGATTTGGTGGGGAGAAGAACCTCGCATTATAGATACCTTTCTTGAAAGCTATGATTTTTCCGACAAAACGGTAATTCCTTTCTGCACATCAGGCAGCAGCGGTATTGGAACAAGTGAAAGGAATATCGGCAATCTTGTGACAATTGGCAATCAACTTGGCGGAAGGCGTTTTTCTGCAAATTCTAACCTTGAAACTGTAGATGAATGGATTAAAAGTCTGCCGCTGTCAGAAAAAAAGGAGGAAACCAAATTGAAAATTGAAGTGAATGGTTACACCATGACAGCAACACTTGCAGATAATCCTTCTGCACAGGCGCTTGCTGAACTTATCAATGATGAACCTATGGTATTGAATCTGAATGAATATGGCAACTTTGAAAAGGTTGGCGCACTGCCGCAGAGCTTACCGAAAGACGAAGAACGTATTACAACGAAATCGGGTGATATCATGCTTTATCAGGGAAATCAGATGACTATATTTTATGGCAGCAACACATGGTCATACACAAGACTTGGTAAAATTGATAATGTCACACAGTCAGAACTAAAGGAAATTTTTGGGGACGGTAACGTGACTGTTACGCTTTCTCTATCGGAGGGATTATGAAACGATTGACATTAATTGCAGCGATTATGCTAATTTTGACAGGATGCGGAACTAAAACCGCAGACGGTTCAGACGATAAAACATCTGTGGTATAATGACGATGCCGATTATCACTCACATTACGATCCATCGAGATATCGTTGCCTCAATTTACACCCAGTCTTTACCGATAACAATATCGAGGTGAGAGCTTTCAATAGCAGTTTAAATGCCGGAGTATTGAGAGCATACATCTCACTGGTTCTTGCAGTCAGTAATCAGGCGTTGACGCAGAAGTCCGCAAATCCCCGTGTGACTCAAAATGAGAATCCACGATACACTTTTCGCTGCTGGCTTATTCGTATTGGATTAAACGGACCAGAGTTTAAAAATTGTAGAAAACACCTTCTTTCACATCTTGAGGGCAATATAGCGTGGCTGCACCCCGAAGATGCAATAAAACAACGTGAAAGATTAAAACAGGAACGTATTGCCGCCCGCAATATGTCCTGTCGGGTCACCGACCAGCGTGTCGAGCCTGTGAGTGAGATTCAACAGCAACCCGACAACGTACCCGATGAGGTCATAGAACCCCAAGAAAACGAGCGTGAACCAATTTTTGAGGACGAGGATTTAGAACATGAAGAAGTATTTGAGATGAGTATGTGAGGGAGAAAAAATGCAGAAAAAACAATTATATATCGCCTATGGATCAAATATTAACTTGGAACAGATGGCGTTCAGATGTCCGCACTCAAAAGTTGTGGGGATATCTGAAATCAAGGATTTTGAATTGGAATTCAGAGGAGTAGCTACGATCGTGCCAAAGGAAAATGCAAGCGTTCCTGTTCTGATATGGGAGCTTGACGAAAGGGATTTGCCAACCTTGAACCGCTACGAAGGCTATCCAAGATTGTATCGACAAGAAGAAATGCCCTTTGAATTGTATGGAAAATCCTATGAGGTTATGGCTTATCTGATGAATCGTGGTGAGATTTCACCGCCGAGTCAGCAGTATTATAATACGATTTTGCAGGGATACAGAGAGAACGGTCTGGATGAATCTTTTTTGCAAACGGCGTTGGAAAATTCGTTACAGATGGATTTTGCCGAAGAAGAACCCGATGAAGATTTTGATATGGAAGAGTTTGAGGATATCGATTTTGACGATAACTTTCAGATGGAGCTTTAAGGAGGATCAATATGAAATACAAAGGATTACGCCGGATAATTACTTGCTGAGATAAAACGAGGATGGCGAGATTGTTGCCTGCGAGGGATTCAGGATCGAAGTTTTTGCTGACGAATCCG
>CAMWXM010000362.1 GCA_947178195.1 uncultured Ruminococcus sp. | reverse complement strand
TTTGACATACGCCAAAAGATAGTGCCAACTTCTTTGTTTTACGATATAATATAAAGATGAAATTAATAAAAGAACAATTTGCGAGGATAGAGCATTTGACACATATGCCGTGTAAAAAATTGAAAATATTAAATTATGATTTTATATATATTACTGTATATAATTAAAAGCGGTTACAAATGGAAAACAATAATAACTTAAAATCTAGCCTCGAAGGACTTGCCGTGCTATACATGAAATTTACGGTCAATATTAAAATTTGTTTTTTGTGGTGCTATAACATAGAAAAGGAGTTGTTGTGGTGAGTGCAACAACTTTTTTTGTTGTTATGGTCTATAGAGGTGAGAAAACATTTATTTTTTGGAATATTAGAATGGAAGCAGTCCAATTTAAACAATTATGTATGTTTAACTATTGCATTCTATGTCTAATTGTGGTATAATATGTTAAACAAGAGGGCGAGTGATGCTTTTTATTATACTAAAATAAGCTTAGCTTATAAATACTGCCTTAGTACTGGCTACAAGTTATGATATTATATTGTACCAAATTGGAGGTAATTATATGAAATTTTTTAGAGTGCTTCATTTATCTGACATTCATATTGGTGATACATATATGGATTCAAAAGACATTGCATATAGAATCATCTCTGATATAGAAAGCGAAAACATTGGTAGCATACAATGTGTCATTACAACTGGAGATATATTTGAAGGATGCTGTGGTTTTGATGATGACATAATATCAGAGGCAGTAAACTTTTTTAGTATTATTTTTGAAGAATTGAAAACATCATTAGATATAGCAAAGACAGATTTCTTATTTGTGCCTGGTAATCATGATATTATGAGAGAAGAAGATAGCTCTCTGCATTGGAAAAAGTACAGTTCTTTTCTAAATAGCTTCTATGATTCAATTCCTGATTTTTACGATCTTAATGATTTTTCGTTGTTAAAGACATATGATGATAACAGAATAGCTTTTGTTGGGTTTAACTCTTGTGGATTGAAAGAGGAACCGTTATTTGATGCAAAACTATCTAAAGATATAAATAAAATTGATAAATCACAGTTTGATGAATATAAAATTGATAAAGATAATTTGTTAAGTTTTATAAAGAATCAAACAAAAGAGAAGACTTTTGTTGATTTTGGTGAGATTTCATCTAAACAGATGCTTAGAATTAAAAGGAAATTAAATAAATATGATGACTACAATATTATTGCTTTTTTTTATCATCATTTTTATTTGTTTCCAGAAGTTTATAGTAAATATGGCGACTCTAGCTTAATTCATAATCACACCAATGTTATCCAGCAATTGGAACAAGCTCATATAAAAACGGTGCTTCATGGACATAAACACTTTGATTTGGAAAGACCTTTAATAACAGATAATTACTACGAGAATTCAAAGAATGTCATCAACATTATTGCTGGCGGATCTGTAGGCACTAAACGTATTACAAAGCATACATTTAATATTATTGATTTTTATGATAAAGATAGTGATATAGAGTTAATACAACGAAAATTTGTTTATAACAACGATCAACTTGAGCCTGTAATCGTTAGACAAATCCCACCAAAAGATAGTGATAATAACTCAAACATTAAGCTTCTTAATGCATTAAAGTTTAATGACCCCGATTTATTTTCGCTATATACGGATGCAATTGATAAGATTAATATTGCAGCAGATGATTACAATAATATGCTCAAGTGGCTAGAAAATGTTTTTGTGGGTTTTGACGAGATACATAAAATTTTTGAAACAAATAGCTTATGTGTATTCTTTTTGCTGTATGCAATGAATTATAGAATACTTAAAATCAAACAAATATTAGGCAATGAAAGTATAGACGAATCATATTATAGTATCTTAAATGATTTAATATTTAACGGCGTTTCGGATGTTGGCTTTGATAAGAATCAATATTTGAAGATATTTGAACAAAGCGATTTAAATAAATTAAAAGAAACGTGTGACAAACTTCTTGATACAATTCAAAACAAAAAGTCTAAATACTATTTATCTTTTAGTATGATTGGTATTTTTATAACTGATATTTACTTGATGTTGAGGTATTATGCAGGAAGTTTTTATAATAGGTATATTAAATATAAAGTTAATATTAAACTTGATGAAACTGAGTTTCATCAAAATATTCCAGTACAAAAAATAATGATTCATTCTGATGCGGATCGTCGAAGTGCTTTTATTGATCTTAGATGTAATTCTGCTACAGCTCACAAATTAGCGGTTCTATTTGTAAAAGAATTTGAATTAATAATAAGTAAATTTGAAGATTACTTCAAAACTGTTGGTCTAAAACTGTACTATTTAACACCCAAAATAGAAAAGAATAATATGCCAAATGCTATAGACAATTATAATTTTGAAGCTTATATTCCTACACTTATTCCTCTCTTAACTGGTGATAATATTTATGCAAAAAAGGAAGTGTTTGCAAGAGAATTAATTCAAAATTCCATTGATGCAATAGCCGTTAGAGCTTCAACAGATAGTGATTTTGATCAAACAATATATATAACGCTCGGTCAATCACAGGGACGAAAATTTTTTAGAATTAAAGATTTTGGAACAGGCATGGATAGATTCAAAATTGAGCGTTATTTTACAAGCATTGGTCGAAGTTTTTATTCGGGCGATGAATATCGTGATTTAGAAATAGATTATAAGCCGATTAGCAATTTTGGGATTGGTTTCTTATCGGCATTTATGGTATATAGGGAGATTGATGTCAAAACAAGGTATTATTTGGATGAAAAGGAGGGATTAAGGCTACATATTCCTAATTATGATGGATGCTTTTTCATTGAAAAAGATGATGCATTAGAGGTAGGAACTGAAATCACATTATATATAGATGAAAAAATCAGTCACGATATTCAACTGGATGAAATTACTGAATACATCTGCAACACTATTCGGGATATTTCTTATGATGTCCTTATCAAAAATGAAATCACACAAAAAGAAATATTACTTCAATCTAAAGAGATAAGAAAGAGTATTTCTAACGACAACATGCTTTTTATTCCATTTTCAGATTCTGGAGAAATTATTAAGGATGTTAGTGTAGAAAAAGAAATTAGAACCAATGAATTTCTTGAAAAATATCCATATGGACTACTAATTGATATCACTGGAAATAATCTTCTTGGCACAATATTGAACTCTGGAATCAAATTATATAATACAGATGTTGAAGACATATGGC
>CAMWXM010000361.1 GCA_947178195.1 uncultured Ruminococcus sp. | reverse complement strand
ATGTATTTAGGCGGAGCATTTGTGGCTGTGGGACTTACTACACATAATCATCTGCTTATGATAATTGTAGGACTTGTTTACATACTTGAAGCACTTTCAGTTGTAATTCAGGTATTATATTTTAAATACACAGCAAAAAAACACTATAAAAAAACCGGAGAAAAAGGCAAGGGAAAAAGAATATTCAAAATGTCGCCAATTCATCATCATTTTGAGCTGAGCGGATATTCAGAATATAAAATTGTAATAATGTTTTCGCTTGCGGCAGTAATTTTTTCAGTTATCGCAGCTGTGCTGGTACTTATAAATCAGTAACTCAGCGCATAGTGCGTAGTTTCTGATATACAGGGGGAGGATATAAATTGGCAGAATATTACTCGGATTCACCCGGAAGAACAGGTGTGGCCCGCAATGCCGGAGCAAGACCAAAACATAAGCCTAAAATTGCGTTATTTTCAAGAGGCACAATGGATCTGACATTTTTTCTTATAGTAATAACCCTTCTTGTAATCGGTATCGTTATGATGTTTTCCGCAAGCTATGCCAAAGCTCTCAGCGAATCGGGAGGTACAAACGGAACAAGCTATGCCACAAAGCAGATTATGATGGCAGCTATCGGTCTGGTGTGTTTGTTTTTCTTTTCATTTTTCGATTACCGGCATTTTGCCAATCCAAAAATTGCGATACTTTTTTACATTTTCTGTGTGGGACTTTTAATAGCGGTTCTTCTGGCAGGATATACTGAAAACGGCGCAACAAGATGGATAGTTATACCAGGCATCAACTTTAACTTTCAGCCCTCGGAGCTTATGAAATTTTCTATAATAATTTTATTTTCATATCTTATAGTACAGAATTATGACAGAATGAAATACTTTTCCGTAGGAATTCTTCCTTTCGGTGTCCTGCTTGCAGTAGTTGTAGTTCTGCTTATGATGGAACCGCACCTTTCCTGTACTCTTCTTATATGTATCGTGGGAGTAGTGCTGATGTTTGTCGGAGGAGTTCGCTGGAAGCATATTGGAATACTTGCAGTTATCGGTGTGCTGGGTATTGCGGCTATAGTTCTTGTAAAAATCAAATCGGACGGATTTACTTATTTTGAAACAAGATTTCAGTCCTGGCTCGACCCCTTTTCAGATGAAAAGGGCGGTACATGGCAGACTACTCAGTCGCTTATCGCTATTGGTTCGGGAGGACTGTTCGGGCTTGGCTTAGGCGCATCACGTCAAAAATTCATGTATCTTCCTGAAAGCCAGAACGACTTTGTTTTCTCTATCGTATGCGAAGAGCTTGGTTTTATCGGCGCAGTAACGGTTATTCTGCTGTTTTCGCTTCTGATTTTAAGAGGACTTTATATAGCGTCAAAGGCAAAGGATAAATTCGGAATGCTTATTGCGATAGGTATAACCGTTCAGATCGGTATTCAGGCATTTCTGAATATTGCCGTTGTAAGCAATCTTATTCCGAATACCGGTATCAGCCTTCCGTTTTTCAGCTACGGCGGTACGGCTCTTGTAATGCAGCTGGCTGAAATGGGAATAGTGCTTAACGTTTCCCGTCAGGCTTCAATGGAAACTTAGGAGGAAAATATAAATGAAAGTATTACTTGCAGGCGGTGGTACGGCAGGACATATCAATCCTGCCCTTGCCATTGCGTCGATAATAAAGGAACATCACCCCGATACGGAA
This sequence comes from uncultured Ruminococcus sp., assembly GCA_947178195.1. GTDB lineage: Bacteria > Bacillota > Clostridia > Oscillospirales > Ruminococcaceae > Porcipelethomonas. The sequence continues at coordinate 1,571 of CAMWXM010000361.1, read as the reverse complement.
TTTCTATTTGTGGGAACTCCTAACGGCATGGAGGCAAGGCTTATTCCAAAGGCAGGATATAAATTTGCATCTATGAAGGTTGCAGGATTTCAGAGAAAAATTTCACTGGAAAATATTAAAAGGAACGCTCAGGCGATAAGCTATCTTGTTACAGCTTCGTCCAAGGCAAAAAAAATTATCAGGGATTTTGGACCTGATATGGCGATAGGTACAGGCGGATATGTAAGCGGACCTATTATAAAACAGTGCGCAAAAATGGGAATACCTACGGCGATACATGAACAGAACGCATTTCCGGGAGTTACCAACAAGCTTCTGGCAAAGGAAGTAGATAAGGTAATGCTGACTGTAAAGGAAGCGCTGAAATACTTTGACAAAAAAATTGATTATACCGTGACCGGACTGCCGGTAAGAGCGGAGATAAACGCTAAAACACGACTTGAGGCAAGAGCGGAGCTTGGCTTTGACAATGAGCTTTGTATTTTGTCCTTCGGCGGAAGTCTGGGGGCAGGCTGTATAAACGAAACTATGCTTGAGGTTATCGGCTGGCATACCGCTAACGAGCTTAAAATAAATCATATACACGGCTATGGAAAAATGGGAAAAGAAAGCTTTCCCGATGAAATGGAAGAAAGAAATATTCCTCTTAAATCCAAAAGACTGCGTGTTACCGAATACATAAACGATATGGACACCTGTCTTGCGGCGGCGGATATAGTAATATGTCGTTCGGGAGCGTCGACTCTTGCGGAGCTTGAAGCGGCAGGAAAGCCGTCGATACTTATTCCTTCACCTGTTGTTACCGGAAATCATCAGTATCATAACGCAATGGTGCTTGGAAACGCAGGTGCGGCTATTGTTATCGAGCAAAAGGACGTTACAAGTGAAATTATGATAAAGAAAATAAGAGAGCTTTATGATAACAGGGAAAAGCTTGCGGAAATGGCTGAAAATGCCGCAAAGCTTGCAGTTACAGATACAAATGAGAGAATTTATTCGGTTATAAAGGAACTTATGGTAATTAAAAAATAAGTACATCCTGACAAAAGTGACATACTTACCCTCTGAAGCATAAGATGAAAAAGAGCATTGCTCTTTATTCAAGCTTTGGGTGGTGATTTATTTGTTATGTCAGAAACTGGTCGTTAAAGGCGGAACGCCTTTAAACGGCGAAATAAAAATACAGGGTGCAAAAAACAGCGTTCTTCCTATTATTGCAGCTTCCTTGCTTTGCAGCGAACAGGTAACACTTAAAAATTGTCCTCTGATTTCCGATACCTATGCTTCATGCAGAATACTGGACTATCTTGGGTGTAAATGTAAATTAAGTGAAAATACGCTTATTATCGACCCTACGACAGTATGCAGAACCGATATTTCCGATGAACTTATGCAGGAAATGCGGTCATCTATAATTTATATGGGTGCTCTTTTAGGAGCATACGGTAAATGCAGTATATCATTTCCAGGCGGCTGTCAGCTGGGGCCGAGACCTGTCGATATGCATCTGAGCGCTATGAGAAAAATGGGCGTTAAGGTAAGCGAGGAATATGGGACGATAGAATGTATTG
>CAMWXM010000360.1 GCA_947178195.1 uncultured Ruminococcus sp. | reverse complement strand
ACTGTAAATCTGACGTCTCCGACTTCGGTGGTTCGAATCCACCTCCTCCCACCAGCAAAAGGAACAGGTTTTTACCTGTTCCTTTTGCTTTATATGAGTTCGGTATCGAACCTCATCAAGAAACCCCCGAAACGAATTTGTTTCGGGGGGGGGGGTCAATTATTTTAGTTTAAAATCCATAACGCTAAATTAAGCGTTGTTGCAATACTAAGCCAAATAGGATAAATACTTAGAATATAGCCAAAAAGCTTATTATTCTTAAAAATATTGACAACTAATACAAACCCCGCAATTAAATTTAACAAAATTACAATATTTCCTACAAGCAAAAGTTTTAATGTGAAAAAGGTTAAACACCAAAGCACATTTAAAACCGCATTAATAAGCATTAAAACAATTGTTGAGGTAGGTATATCTTCATTTTTAATCCAAATAAAATTTATTACTGCGAAAGCTAAATAAACTACCGTCCATACAATTGGAATAACAACATTCGGTACCCATTGAGTGGGTTTTTGTAATGTATTGAACCAATCCATACCGATATTTACAAAAATGCTTCCTAAGCCCGCAACCAACACGATGACTGCAATTGAAATTATTACTTTTTTAATTTGATTTTTTTCCATATATATAAATATACTGCAAAAAATAATTTATATTCATTTTAGTTTTCTACCTCTCCACCACAAATAGGGCAATAATATAATCATTGCCCTATTTCATATTCTTTATCAATTTTTGTAAATGATTTATGCATTTTTAAGGTTGCTTAGACATATTATTTGATAATACAAGTGTAACACAGCAGTTTCATAACAAAGCAATAAATATATTATAGGAGATATTTTCTATGGAAAAGACCACCACTAACACAAACACTAATACAGCTGCGCCCGCAACAACATCAGCACCTACTCCGGAAGAATTATGCGGCTCGGTGAACATCCTCGACACCACTCACCTTAAAAATCTTGTAGACGACCTTTCAAAATTATACAGCACATCCGTTTGCACGAAGGTTGCAAGAGACACAAAAATTGCGTCAGAGAAACGTCTTATTGAAGCGATCCGTGCTAATCTTGACCGCTACGAAGGCTAACATTCAAGGATTGTAAACTCTGTAATAATTATTAAAGCTCAGACATGAGATAGTGTTTGAGCTTTTTATATTGCGTTAATTTGCTATTTACTGTTGCCTTATTACTTTTTTTGTGCTATTATCAAATGGAAATACAAGCTTACAAAAACTCTAAAAGGAGCACCTGCATGATAGAGTTCGGCTCGATTTATCTCATTGTTCGAGATTTTGATAAATCGGTGGATTTCTATAAAAAACTTTTGGAAGTCGACGTTTCGGCACAGAATAAAACGCGCTTTGCTATTTTTAACACAGGCGGACTTTGTTTATGTATTCTTAACGGATACTTCGACCGAGACAATCCGGATAAGGTTATAGAAGAAAGAAAATATAATCCACTTTACGACAATTTTGCCGCCACTGCAGACGCTGAAAACAACAGAAAAGTAGTAATAAATTTAGGAACGTCCGATTTAGCAAAAGAATATGAGCGTATTAAAGCTTTAAACATTGGTTCAGATTTAACTGATATACGTTATATAAATGCCGGCACACCGTATTGGTATTTTTGTTTGCTTGACCCTGACGGCAATACTGTCGAGGTTGCCGGCGGATACACACCGAAAAACGGATGTCTACTGTAACATTTATTTTTATATTAATTTGCTAAATCTTTTATAATGGAGAAAATTATGAACGTTTATAAAACCTGTCCGTCATTTGAAAATGAAAAATACAAACTGCGTTTAATTAAACCCGACGATACGGCTGACCTGCTAAAAGTATATAGTGATAGAAAAGCCGTTCCGTACTTCAACGGAGACAACTGCCACGGAGATGATTTTTACTATACGACTACTGAGCGTATGCAGCAAGCCGTGGATTTTTGGGTGTTCTCTTACGAAAACGGTTATTTCGTCCGTTGGGCAATTGTAGACAAAGCTACATGCGAGGTTATCGGTTCTATTGAAGAGTTTTTAAGAACTGAAAACGATTATTTTACCGATTGCGGTCTGTTGCGGCTTGACTTGCGAAGCGACTATGAAATATCCTCTGAAATAGAGAACATTTTATCTTTGATAGTACTCCCCTCCTTTGATATGTTCGGCTGCAACAAAATTGCAACAAAAGCTTTTCCCTCCGCTACCGAAAGAAAAACCGCCTTGAAAAATTGCGGCTTTGCTGAAACTAAGGAAAAACTAATAGGACATGACGGAACGGAGTACGACTGTTACTATGTATTAAATAAATAACAAATCATACAAAATGGACAGTCTGGGGCTGTCCGTTTTTGTTTGCTTTATTTCCGAGTTTATTGACTTAAACTTTATTATGCGATATAATTGTTTTCAATCGGAGTACTTATGCAGAAAAAATTTGAGTTCAAAAAATACATAACCACATCGAATATTTTAATAGTTATACTTGTTATATTTTATCTTTTGGACTGCTATTTACCGCTACCCGACGGATACACGGGTTATACAGCTTGGGATGACGAAAGCTCGCCCGCACTTAATTACATATTCGGTAGTTGCGGCGGTTTACTGTCGAACTATCTGGCTATGGGAATGACGCTTGAAAACGGAACTGCAATTTACAGACATTTAACAAATATATTTTTACACGGCGGACTCCTACATTTGATTGCTAACGCAATCGGATTATATTTTATAGGAAACTATACCGAAAAGCGTTTTGGCTGGTGGCTGACATGTATTTTATTCGTACTTATTGGCTTTACTGAAAGTTTTATTACAGACCCGCTGTACGCAGTACTGGCTCCTGATAAAGCGGCAGAAGTTGCCTCCGACATTAGCGTTGGCGCGTCAGGCGGCATATTCGGTTTAGTCGGCGCATCTCTTGCCGCAATATTTTTCAATATTAAAAGCTTTAAAAAAATTAGCAAACCGACTTTAATAGTATCGGCTGTTTACGGCGTATTGACAACTTATATAGTTAGCTTTGGTTGGACTACTCTTTGCCATAACGTAGCTTTGCTTTTAGGGTTAGCATTTGGCACGATTATTATATTGCCCTTCTATATTTTAAAAAAGGGCAAGTATGCCGAAACCAAATAATTTATTCAAAACACTATTCTCTTTTTATGTGGTTTATAAATGCTTATTAAGACTATAATATTTCAGAGGAATAAATCATGTTTGACGTAACACAAGACATTA
>CAMWXM010000359.1 GCA_947178195.1 uncultured Ruminococcus sp. | reverse complement strand
TGATCCTTTTTGTGCATTTTCACTAATTCATTCTGAAAATGCTCATTTATAGTTCTATATATAATAATCATTCTTGTCGCCAAAAAGATACAAAATTCGAGCATTTTTTCAGAAGTTTGTATACTTACACAAAATCAATGTTTGATATTTGTGTATTTCGCAACAATTATTATTACAATATAATTATAGCACAAAAAGTCTCGTAAAAACTCAAAATGTAAAAAATAACGCTATAAATGTAATAATTGGTATATAAAACTTTTTGAACTTAAAAAGTTTATGTAATGGTCATTTTTATAATTATATCATAAAAACAGATCAAAAACCGACTTATGGTACGAGTGATATGGTTTTTGGTATGAAATACACATTTCGCACTTTATTTGTAAAAAAATTGTATATTTTTATATCCCAAACACACCTTACAACTCAAAATATTGCGCTTTTAAAATACGCTGTATCTGTTCTGATATATTTTATAGCACAAAATTCATATCTGTGCCGAAACTTGCAGTGAAATGCCGGTTTGTTTGCAGTGAAAAATTGAATTTTCGGATTTATGGTATAAAAAGCCAGATACTTATCTAAATTAATTGTAGCTATTTATATTTCAATTGTCAATATGCGTGGCATGAAATGCATATTTGTGGCACGAAATGCATATTGATTTTTTATTTTAATATAAAATAAGCTTATATGCAGTCTGAACATTTCTATTCGGACTACACATTTGCTCTTCCTTACAAACATTCCTGCTTACACTTAATATAACATTAATTACATAAGAAATCAATAAGTTTGCACTATTTGGTCTTTTTTTGACACTATATGGTCAATTATTGACATTTAAACTCATCCATCATTCTTTGATATTCCTTTTCCACGCAGTCGATGTAGTCTTTGGCAAACTGCTCCACTTCCTCAAGACTGCTTCTCATTAGTTCATAATCAACTGCAGATAATTATAATAAACCAAGACTATAAAATAAAAAGCAATGTCTGCAATGGAATGCAGACGTTGTAGATAAAATATGCTCGTAAAAGTGCACTAAATCAGAACGTCATATATTTTCTGACAACCTGATACAAATTCGCCAATATAAAACGTAATTATTTATACGACTTGTTCTTCTTTCATTATAAAATATATGGCTCCAGAACAATCGATAGTTTTGGGGTCATTTTGGGGTCAAAACTGCTGTAATAAAAAGCACACCCCACGTAATCGCCCTGATTACGTGGGGTTAGTACCCTTAATTTTTTTGATTTTATCTATTTCATCGGGTTATGAGTGTTGCTAATATTGGTTCACCACTATCTATATATTGTAGTGGATGGCTAAAATACGTCACTTTTTCAAAATCATTGGTTCATATCTTATCATATAATATCATAGGTTTTCACAGGAATAACGGAAATATAACGGAAACGAAATTTTATAAATTTAGCGGTTACACCTAAAAATAAAAGGTGTAACCGCTTTATTTTTATTGAATCAAACTATCAGTTCGTTTTGAGTGCTGATTTAATCTGTTCTTCCGTCATTCCCATTTTTCTGAGATTAGCAACTATTTCAGATTCTCTTTTAATTTCACCTTCCACACGACCTTTTGCTTCACCTTCTGCACGTCCTTCTGCACGTCCTCTTGCCAAAGCATTTGCCATAGAGGAATCATAATCACGAATAGTTTTTTCTCTCTGACGGATATATTCTCTAAGCTTTTCATCTTCGCTAAGTTCATATATTGTCTGCACTCCGCTTTTTATAGCTTGATTATTAGTATTCATCAACATATCGAATTCCTCCTTACTATCTGCTTTTATAAATTGCATCCAGAGTTGTCTTCGGTCATTCGGATTTAATTTTTCTTCCAACTTTTTAAGTTCAAATATATGTAAAGACAGCTTATCACTGAATTGTTCATTTCTGTTATCCTCACGAATTGAAAATGATGAATGATAGGATTTGCAGTCAAACATTTTAAAATCCAGAATACTGATCGAATAACTTTTCTTCAACTCACTGTAAGGATGACCTTTTTTCAAACCATCTGCATACATTTTTGACCAGTAAAACAAAATCCGTTCTTTAAAATCAGTCTCATTTTCCACCTGCATTTCAATATTTACGTTTTCTCCCAAAGTACGAACATTAACGTCAAGGCGACTGAATTTTCCATCTATGCTTTTTGGCGGAAGTTCGGGATTAAGTACATCAATATCATTAACACTTTCGATTGAAATATTCAACACATCATTTAAAAACTCTCTCAATAACTCCTTGTTTCTTGAAAATAAAACCTTAAATACAACATCATTTTTTGCTGAAATTACATCATTCATCTTATTCACGCTCCTTTTCTCATCTTTATTATACCATACTGTAAGTGGTGATTGCAAGGATAAAATTTAATTTTATATTTTTATACAGAAATACCGCACAAAGACCTTGAATTATCATTGTGCGATAAAATTTTAATCATACCTTCCTGAATAAATGCCCCAGATATATTCTCCGAGCATATTGCCCAAATCCTCGTTTGCGTCATTATCCCATAGCCATTCGCCACTATGGAATGCGTCTGCAAATTCTTGGGCATCACGATCCATTGCGCTATTTCCAGAATTATTATAATCATCAGAGTAATTATAATATTCAAGCGGATTTCCATCGGTTGCACCACATCTTGAACAGGTTCTTGGTGATGAATATGTAGCGTCCAGCCAATTATGACCTAACGATTCACCTTAGTTTTCTTGCAGTTTTTGCAGGTCTGAGGTGTATCGCAAGTTGCGTCCTGACACTTATGACCGTTAGCCTTTCCTTCAACCTTACCGCAAGTTTTGCAGGTTTTCGGATTTTCACAATCGGCTTTTTTCCAATCGTGACCTTTAGCATCACCTTCAGTTTTTTTGCATACAGAACAGGTCTTAGGATTTTCACAATCAGCATCAACCCACTTATGACCATTAGGTTGTCCTTCGGTTTTATTACAGGTTTTACAGATTTTTGATTTTTCACAAGTTGCCACCTGCCAACTGTGTCCTAAAGCCTCTGCACGTTCCTCTTGGCATAACGAACATGTTTCAGGATTTTCACAGTCTGCCGGTATCCATTCATGTTCAAGTTTGACTCCTCGCTGTCTTTCGCATTTACTGCATATTTCCGGTGAATTACAAGTAGCTGCTTTTCATACTGCACTAGAATTTTATAACTATAAATGAGCATTTTCAGAATGAATTAGTGAAAATGCACAAAAAGGAT
>CAMWXM010000358.1 GCA_947178195.1 uncultured Ruminococcus sp. | reverse complement strand
ATATTACGCCGGCTCTTATTGCAAAAGGCTGGCAAGATAAAATAACAATGGAAACCGCTGTAAAATTTACTGACGGTAAAGTCAATTTGCGCGGAAATCTTGTCAATCGTGAAGCGGCGAAAAAGGCGGATTATGTCTTATATATTAATCGTAATAATCCCATTGCAATCTTAGAAGCAAAAGACAACAATCATTCTATATCTTACGGTATGCAACAAGCAAAAGAGTATGCTAAGATGCTTGACGTCCCTTTTGCATACAGTTCAAACGGCGATGGATTTGAGGAGTTCGATTTTATTACGGGAGTAGAACGGGAATTGAGTTTGGACAACTTCCCCACTCCGGAAGAATTAATTGCTCGTTATAAAAATGAAATAAGCGGTGGCAGCGGTTTAAGCGATACTGAAGAAAAATTGTTATCACAACCTTATTATACGAGCCAAACCACTTATGCGCCTAGATACTATCAGAGAATTGCCGTAAATAGAACGATGGACGCTATTGCTAAAGGACAAAACAGAATATTGTTGGTTATGGCTACCGGTACCGGTAAAACGTATACTGCATTTCAAATTGTTTATCGCCTTTTGCATAGCGGATTGAAGCAGAAGATTTTATATCTTGCCGATAGGAATAATCTTGTAGATCAAACAATCAGTGGAGATTTTAAACCGTTAGAGAAAGTAATACATAAAATTAATTTCGCAAAAGATGACAAGACGACAATAACTTCACATCAAGTATATTTTTCTCTCTATCAGCAGTTAGTGGGGAATAAAACTAATGAGGAAGAAGAAACAGACGAAGAAATGCTCGCGCATTATAGTCAGTTATTCGATAAAGATTTCTTCGACTTGATAATTGTTGACGAGTGCCATCGAGGAAGTGCAAAAGAAGAGAGCCGTTGGAGAAAAGTTTTGGAATACTTTTCATCAGCTACGCAAATCGGCATGACAGCAACACCGAAAGAAACCTCGTATATTTCAAATATTGATTATTTCGGTGAACCGCTTTACAAATACAGCTTAAAAGAAGGCATTGACGACGGCTTCCTTGCACCCTTTAAAGTTATAAGAATTAAAACAGATATTGATGACGGTTGGCGTCCGCATAAGGGACAATGTGATATCTACGGTTATGAAATCGAGGACAGAATTTATAACAACAGTGATTATGATTACAATATCATAATTCAAGATAGAATCGATATGATTGCTCGTGAAATAACGGCTTATCTTAAATCGACGGACAGAATGTCAAAAACTATTGTATTTTGTGCAACGGAAGATGCGGCAGAGCGTATGCGTGTTGCATTGACAAAATATAATGCAGATATGTGCAAAGAAAATCCCGATTATATTGTTCGTATTACAGGCAGCGACGTTTACGGCAAAAGCAAGTTGGACTATTTTATCTCGATTTCTGCACCGTACCCTGTGATAGCAACTACATCTAAGCTGTTGTCCACTGGGGTAGATTGTAAAATGGTTAAGCTCATTGTCTTGGACGAAATGATAGGTTCAATGACTGAGTTTAAGCAAATTATTGGTCGTGGTACAAGGCTTCGTTGGGACGAGGGCAAAACGCATTTTATAATTATGGATTTCAGGGGCGTTTCTCGTTTATTTGCTGACCCAGATTGGGATGGACCGATAGAGCAAGACGAAAACTTCCGTCCTTTAGAACCGAAAGATGCAGATGGCACAACTATCATTATGCCGCCACCTTCGGATAATCCTAAACATAAATATGTTGTGGATTCAAGGGGATGTCGCGCACAGGTATTGCAAAAAGTTGTGGCATTATATGATGCAGACGGTAAGCTTCTCAGACAGGAAAGTATCATTGATTACACCAAACATAATATTTTCCATAACTTTGCTACACTTGAAAACTTTATTCTGATGTGGACAAAAGAAGAAAAGAAAGAAACGATACAAAAATTGCTAAATGACTGCGGTATTGATTTGGAAAAAATCAAGGCAGATGAGGGTATGAGTGACGTTGACGATTTTGATTTTATTTGTCATATTGCCTATGATCAAAAACCTTTGACAAGACGGGAACGTGCCGAAAATGTAAAGAAACGTAATGTTTTTGCAAAGTACGGAGACGCAGCAAGAGCTGTTCTTGAAGCGTTGCTTGAAAAATATGCAAACGATGGTATTTACGAAATAGAGGATACCGATATACTAAAACTTGACCCGTTTGTAAAATTCGGTAAGCCATCAAAAATAGCACAGATTTTTGGTGGAAAAGAAGGATATTTAAGGGCGGTCAGAGAACTGGAAAACGAAATTTATAAGGCGGCATAACAAATGAGTAATATATCTGGTTTTGTAAAAAAAGTACGCGATATTATGCGTAACGATGCGGGAATTAACGGCGACGCACAACGTATTGAACAAATTGCTTGGATGCTTTTTCTGAAAGTATACGATAGCAAAGAGTACGATTGGGAATTTAACGAGGATGACTACGTGTCTATTATTCCAGAACCTTGTCGTTGGCGAAATTGGGCGCACGAGGAATCAGGAAAGGGGATGACTGGTGACGCATTGTTGAACTTTGTTAATAATACTGTTTTTCCTGTACTCAAGGGTAAAGATATTAAAGATCCGCTTGGCAACGTTATAATTGCCGGCGTTCGTGTTGACCCTACGTATCCTCCAAAGAAAAAGATAGTTCCCTCAACGTTTGAAGACGCCAACAACTATATGAAGGATGGTGTTTTACTTCGCCAGATTATAAATGTAATTGACGACTTGGATTTAAGTGATGATGAAGAAAGCCATGCCTTCGGGGAAATATATGAAAATATTTTAAGGGAACTCCAAAGTGCTGGTTCCGCAGGCGAATTTTATACTCCTCGTCCTGTTACAGATTTTATGGCAAGAATGATTAAGCCGCAAATCGGAGAATGCTGTGCCGACTTTGCTTGTGGTACGGGCGGTTTCTTAACTAGTTGGCTTAAAGAACTCGATAAAGTTAAGAAGAATACAGCTGACATTAAATTATATAATAAATCTATTTACGGTAGAGAGAAAAAGCAATTTCCGTATATGCTTTGTGTTACAAATATGTTGTTGCACGACATTGATACTCCAAACATTGAACACGGAAATTCATTGTTATATAATGTTCTCGATTATACGGACAAGGACGGATTTGAAGTAATTTTAATGAATCCACCTTATGGTGGAAATGAAAAATCAGACGTTAAAAATCATTTCCCTGATGATTTGGCAAGTAGCGAGACGGCAGACTTATTT
>CAMWXM010000357.1 GCA_947178195.1 uncultured Ruminococcus sp. | reverse complement strand
TTGTGATACCGCTGTGGCAACGTTTTGGCAACATTTGAATTATTTTATAAAATTAAGAGCTAACCGATTTTGAAAGTCGGTTAGCTCTATTTGTTTTTATATTAGTTTTCCAATTAATGCGCCGACTAAAGCACCGAGAAACATAGATATAACAGTCCAAACGAGTTGTATCCACCAAGTGTTTTTGCATAAATTCAAAATACCTTGAACAGACACCCCATAAATTTCAGTCCATTTTGAATTTACTTTTAATGTACTGTTGATTGCTCTATTGAGAATATTGGCAAATACATCAACTTTTCTGAGAGTAGACATATGGAGTTTAACATATTCCCTATTTGCAAATGCGTCAGCTTCTTCTTGTCCATTTAAATAATCTTTTGCTTTAATTCCATTTTGCTCTAATAATTTTTCCATACGAGGATGTTCTGCATACCCTACACCATAGCAGTTAACAAGCTGACGTGCAAGATCAATCTTATTTGCGTCAGCAATTTTGTATGGTTCTCCACCTAAAACAGAATAACGGTGTTCAATTGCTTTGAAACCATAGTTCATATCTCTCATATTCCAGTGAATCCAGAAATAGGTCTTATGCTCTTTAGCATACTCAAAAAATTCATCTAGCATTGACTTTTCCAATTCATCGTAGTGGATTTCTATATCATTAATCTCGATATGTGATTTTTCAGCCATTTTATGAATAGAAAATGAATCAGTCTGTGCAGTGGCATAGTCATAGACCGCAATTGACGTAATACGTGGGGTGTACCCATCTTTAATATCGTAAAAACTTCCACAAGAATAATGTATAATCAAGTAATTGCTAGGATTTTTGTCTATTTCTAAAAAAATCTTACGAGCAGATTTGTGTTTTTCGTACTGCATAGTTAAACTCCTTCTGTTTTGTTTATATTATCTCTCGGATAATTATATCTCCAATTATCATATTCCTCTTTGGAAATATCCTCGTTTCGATATTTTTCAGCTTGCTCCTGCCAAGCGATAAACATTTCAAGCATAGTGAGAAATTCCGTACCGTTATCCTTGTCCAAACGAATACATACTTCATCTGAAAGCTTGTCAATACGCAGACCATATAAATCTTCCAAAGTAAAGAGAGTGTGCATTACTCCGTTATAGCTTTCAATATCGGGAACAGCAAGTGCTTCAGGTGCAACTTCTAATACCTCCGCAAGCTTGTTTGTCAAGTCAGATTTTGGTGTTCTTGTTCCTGATTCATACTGCGCCATGCGAATGTCGGCGGTCTTTTCGGGAAAACCTACCGCCATACCAAGCCATTTTTGTGTCATACCACGCAGATTTCGCATAAACCTGATTCTTTCACCTATTGCCATGAAATTCCTCCAATTTGTATTTTTATATAGTATAACATATCCGTTTAAGATAGTCAAGTTATCTTAACAAAAAAGTTTAAGATTTTTCTAAAAAGGCTTGACAAAAGCAAAATTGTTTAGTATAATATAAATGTAACTTAAACAAATAAGCTTATAGAAAGAGAGGGACAAATGACAAATAATACATTTATGAGAGTTGACGAAGTTGCCGAAATACTTGGGATTTCCAAATCTTATGCTTACAAAATAGTTAAGAAGCTAAATGACGAGCTTAAAGAAAAAGGATTTCTGACAATATCGGGACGTGTCAATAAGAAATATTTTATGGAGCGGGTGTACTACGGTACATCTCAAGACATAGAAAGACGTGATAAAATGGCTGCTTATAAAGAAGCCAAAACAAACACATGGCGATCGGTTTACCGCTATACTGATTGGAAAGGAGAGCGAAAACAAACTCAAAAACGTGGCTTTGCAACCAAAAAAGAAGCTCTCGCATGGGAGCGAGAGCAGCTTAGTAAGCTAAAAGGCGATTTAGATATGACATTTGAAAGTTTTGTCAAAACATACTCGGAAGATATGCAAAGCAGAATCAAAGAAAACACTTGGCATACCAAAGAACATATTATTCGAACAAAAATTCTGCCGTACTTTGGCAACAGAAAAATGAGCGATATTCAGCCAAAAGATATTATGGCATGGCAGAATAAAATGATTAACACTACTGATACCAACGGCAAAGCATACTCACCTGTATACTTAAAAACTGTACATAATCAGCTTTCTGCAATTTTTAACCATGCGGTTAAATTTTATGGACTATCCGCTAATCCTGTTTCAAAGGTTGGTAATATGGGTAAGGCAAAATCTAAGGAAATGCAGTTCTGGACACAAGAAGAATACAAAAAATTTTCCTATGAAATGATGGATAAGCCTGTTTCATATTACGCTTTTGAAATGTTATACTGGTGCGGTATCAGAGAGGGAGAACTGCTTGCATTGACACCGTCCGATTTCGATTTTGAACGTCAAACCGTATCAATTACAAAATCATATCAGCGAATTAATAAGCGTGATATAATTACAGAACCCAAAACTCCCAAAAGCGTCCGAGTAATAAAAATGCCGGATTTCCTTTCAGAGGAGATTCAAGATTATATAAGTCAGTTATATGGCATAAAACCAACAAACAGATTATTTGAAGTCACAAAACATTACTTAAAGCATGAAATGGACAGAGGTTCAAAATCAGCAGGAGTAAAACGGATTCGCATACATGACCTAAGACATTCACATATTTCCTTACTTATTGAAATGGGGTTCTCGGCAGTAGCAATAGCAGATCGTGTAGGACATGAAAGTATTGATATTACATACCGATATGCACATCTTTTCCCTTCAACTCAAAATGAAATGGCAAACAGGCTTAGTTCAATAAGGAATGGAGGTGAGGACAATGTCAGCAAAAATACTTGACGGAAAAGGACGATTCAGAAGCAAAACCGTATCATTCAGAATATCCCCAGAGGAAAGTCAACAGCTTGATATAAAGGTCAAGCTGTCGGGATTAACAAAGCAAGATTATCTGATAAGTCGGGTGTTGCAAAAAGATATAGTAGTACAGCCAAATCCAAGAGTGTACAAGGCGCTGAAAAATCAGCTTGAAGAAGTTTTGAGTGAGTTAAGAAAAATTGATAAAGGTGATAATGATGAACTGCTTGAAACAATTAAGCTGATTACGACAACATTCAGTGGAACAAAATAGGGGGTGCAGGGGGATTTCTCCCTCTGCCGCAAAGACTTTTGATGTGAGGGACGAATGTCAAAAGTCTCTTTGCGTTACTTTCGCCGAAAGTAACAAAGGCATGGGCGTTCCGCCCATATGAAAGGTAGTGATGCACATAGGAAAAACAATCAGCATAATTATAGGCAAAG
>CAMWXM010000356.1 GCA_947178195.1 uncultured Ruminococcus sp. | reverse complement strand
AAACAAGGAAAGTACGGAATTATTAAAAGCGGCTCTGTCAGAAAAATGCGGTCATAATGTGAAATTTATATTTCCGCAAAAGGGGAGTATGCTTAAATATATCATGATGTCCAAATCTAATGCTGAGGAATATCTATCCATTCAGAATAACAGAACAGGAAAAGAAATTGCCGCTCTTGAAGAGCTTGCAAAGGCCCTCGGACTTAGCAAGCCTCCTGAATATATAGAGTCATACGATATATCAAATTTATCTTCATCATCATTGGTTGCGGGCATGGTGGTTTTTAAAAACGGTCGTCCTTATAAAAAAGCGTATAAAAGATTTTCTATTAAAGAATCCATTATCCAGAATGACTATGCGTGTATGCAGGAGGTCCTTGAACGCCGCTTTAACGAATATTTCAACGGCAGCGACGAGGGATTCAAAACTATGCCGGATCTTATTCTTCTTGACGGCGGAAAAGGACATGTAAACGCCGTAATGAAGGTTATACGGCATTTTGATTTGAATGTTCCCGTATATGGTCTTGTTAAGGATAATAAGCACAGAACTCGTGCAATCGCCACAGACGGCGGTGAAATTTCTGTTTCAAAAAAATCTCAGGCTTTTATACTTATGACTAAAATTCAGGACGAGGTCCACAGATTTGCAATTTCATATATGAAGTCCAAGCATACTAAAAAAAGCTTCAGCTTTGAACTTACTAAAGTCAAAGGTATAGGCATAAAAAAAGCACAAAAGCTTATTCTTGAATTTAAAACTATGGAATCACTTAAATCAGCTTCAATAGAACAGCTTTCAGCCTCTGCAGGAGTAAATGAAGAAACGGCAAGGTGCTTATATGAATTTATTCAAAATTTATAACTAAAAATAAAAGGGGAGCAGTAATGAGAGTTATTACAGGCATTGCTAAAGGAAAACGACTTGAAACGCTGGAAGGACTTGATATACGGCCTACTACTGATAGAGTTAAGGAAGCAATTTTTTCATCAATTCAATTTGATATTTTTGATTCAGATGTGCTTGATTTATTTGCCGGAACTGGTCAGCTTGGAATAGAAGCAATAAGCCGTGGCGCAAAATCAGCTGTTTTTGTGGATAATTCAAGAAGATCTCTTGAAATTGTTAAAAAAAATCTTGAATCTACAAATTTTACTTCAAAATCAACTGTAATTAATATGGACAGTATAGATTATGCACATACAACTGATAAAAGGTTCGACTTTATATTTCTTGATCCGCCATATAATAAAGGGGTACTGATTGAAATACTTCCTATTTTAGCCAATAATTTGACCTCAGAAGGCAAAATTATATGCGAATATGAAAAAAATCTTGATTTACCCGAAAAAATAAGTAATTTAAGGTTGAAAAAAACTCAGAAGTATGGTAAAATAAAAATATCAGTGTATTGCAATGAAGGAAAGGATGAATGATTTGAAGCGAATTGCTGTTTGCCCGGGCAGTTTTGATCCGATTACCTATGGCCATCTTGATATTATAAAAAGAGCTTCCCAGATATTCGATGAAGTTGTCATCCTTATTTCTGTTAATGCAGTAAAAACTCCAAGCTTTACAGAAGCTGAGCGAATGATGATGATCAAAGAAAATACTAATGAATTTGATAATGTTGTCATAGATGTTCTTGACGGACTTCTTGCCGATTATGTTAAGAAAATCGGCGCAATTGCTATTGTAAAAGGATTACGGGCAGTTAGTGACTTTGAATATGAATTTCAAATGGCTCTGGCAAACAAAAAATTATATAACGGCGCAGAAACAGTTTTCTTAACTGCATCCTCTGAAAATATGTATCTTAGTTCCAGCGTTGTTAAGCAAATCGCTTATTTCGGCGGCGATATAAGCCACTTTGTTCCGAATAATGTTTTAGAATTTATAAGAAAAAGACTTGTAAAGGAGTAATCTCATGAATAATAAGGTTGATGAAATTCTTGACGAACTTGATGAAGTACTTGATAAGGCAAAACCGTTTCCATTTGGCGGCGGAAGATATCTTGTTGATTCTGACAGATTAAGGGAACTCGTTAATGATGTAAGACTTAATATGCCTCATGAAATTAAGGAAGCCAGATTGGTGGCTTTCGATAGGGAAAGGATTCTTAACGAAGCTAAAGCTAAAGCTGAATCTATTATTAGTCAGGCTGAAAAAAGAGCTGCCGCCATCGTTTCCGAAAATAATATTGTAAAGGAAGCTAAAAAGAAAGCTATTGAGCTTTTGACGAAGGCTCAGAACAATTCTAAAGAAATCAAAAGAACTACTAATGATTATGTCGATAAAATAATGAATAATACAGAAAAATATATGAATGCTGCTTTACAGGATGTAAGAAAGCAGAAAGCTGCTATCAGGGAAAGCAGAAGATAAATTATAAAAATTGCTGTGTCTAATATAAAGGACACAGCATTTTTTATATTTTTTGTTATTTGAGAACGTAGAGCTAATTATCTTTTTCATCATCTTTTTTATTTTCGTCATTTTTTTTATCATCTTTTTTGAAATTTGCAAGCGGTGAGCTTTCAAAGGCCTGCTGAAGCATATCATCGGATAAATGAGTGTATATTTCCGTCGTAGAGATACTTTCATGTCCAAGAATTTTTTGCAGTTGAAGCATATCAACATGCCCGTATTTATACATAAGCGTTGCGGCAGTATGCCTTAATTTATGTACAGTGATACCCTTGCCTGAAAGTCCTGACTGCCTGAGTATTTGCTCTACGATCTGCTCTACACGCCGTCGGCTTATACGGCCGCCTTTTCTGCTTAAAAATAAAGCGTCCGGTTCAGTTATCGAATTTTCTCTTGATTCGATATAATCTTTTATAGTGGTAATACAAGCTTCATTAAGATAAACCGTGCGTACTTTATTGCCTTTGCCTAATATTCTTACGGATCTTTCGTTAAAATTTATATCAGAAAGATTCATACCAACTAATTCGCTTAAACGCATTCCGCAATTTAAAAACAGAGTTATCATACAATAATCTCTCGGAGAATTTATCGGACTGTTTGCAGCCTGTTCAAGCAAAGTCTGACTTTCATCAAGAGTAAGATATTTTGGAGGAGCTCTCTTTATTTTTTGCATTTCAATATTTGCAGTCGGGTCATTTTTTATAATCGCAGCTTTTTTTGTAAGATATCTGTACAGACTTCTTATTGATGAAATTTTTCTTGCCACAGCTTTTTCACTATTTTTACGTTCACCTTTAAGAAAATATGTATATTCATAAATTGTACGCATCTTTATATTTTCAAGACGTTTAACATCAAATTTGCTTATAT
>CAMWXM010000355.1 GCA_947178195.1 uncultured Ruminococcus sp. | reverse complement strand
AATAATAAATGATGAATATGAGATAGGATACATCCCCGAACTTAATCATGATACATTTGTGGCTTCTCTTGTAAGGTGCTGGATAAATTTGGACAATATAGCTTTGGGGTTTGATTTGTTTAATTTAGAGGATTACTTTGCATCATATAAATCATGGACTTGGAATGATTTGTATAAATTAAATGACTTCGTTGGTTCAGCAACTATAATGATACATAATGAAAATGGCAGTTACAATAATTTCATATTATATGAGCAATATGAATTTCAATGGTATATAATTATGGAAGTTGATACAAGTCAAAATAAACTTTCTTTTGATGTTGCTATCCCTCAAGACTTTGATTTTAGCTTTAACAATTACAGCAATACAGAATTAACTGTATTTTATTATGAACAATAATTTTTTAGGAGAATAAAAATGATAGCCTACATATTTACCGAACCCGAATTAAAATTTTTGTGCGGAGCATTAAATGTTCGGGGACTGGCAAAGCACCAGTTTTCCGAAAATTCATTGACGGATGCGGAATATAAACAAGCTGTTGATACGCTTTCGGAAAAAGATTTTATTGCCGTCCAAAGCGACAAAATTACCGTAAACAGCGGGATAGCCCTGCTTATCGGCGCACTGGGAAAAGCGAAAAGGCTGCTTATCGGCGAGAACGAAAAAATTTTTACAGCGTATATAGCTGACGAAATCTCTATGCTACTGATAAATGATAAAAACAGCGTAAATTATATGCTGTACCCGTTTGAACACGAGGAGAAGCTTGTGGAACGTTTACATGAAGAAAACATTTTTACATGGAAAGATATTCGCTTGGAGGAAAAATAAATGGATAAAATAATTGTTGAGATAAGGTGTCCCGCTTCGGCGAAAAGCTATGAATTCAGAATATCAAAAAGACTGCTTGTCAGCGAGGGAATTGAGAAAATAATTTCTGAGATACGCGGCTTTGAGCAGAATGAGAGGATATTTTCGAGAGACGGTGGATTGTCGATTTTCTGCGGCAGGCTTGGGAGTATACTTAATGCCGGTATGACCTTTGCAGAAAACGGCGTTAAGAGCGGCGATATGCTGATGATAATATAATGCGGAGGCTTTTATGAGACAGAACACAAGATTTTTTATTTACATACTTATAGCTGTTGCGGTGGTTATAATGGGTACGCTTGCAATTCTGCAAAATCGTCAGTCAAACGGGTCTGCTTCCGCACAGGAGCACATTGACTTGGGCAGAATATATCTTACGGAACTTTCATATGAAAAAGCGGCTTTGGAATTTACCAGGGCAATTGAAATTGAGCCGTTGAACCCGGATGCTTATTTGGGTCTTGCAGAGGCTTATGTCAGTATGGGTGATACCGAAAAGGCTCGCGAGGTTCTTGAAGATGGTTACAATAAAACCGGTGATGAGCGGCTTAGGGATATGCTGGATGGGTTATTGCCGCCTGAATTGGAAGCAACAACTGTTATGAATGATGCTGAAGTTACTGTGATTACAACCGAGGAGACAACTGAAACAATAATCCAAAACATTGAGAATAATGTTGAAAGTGTTGCCACAGCTAAAAATAACATGGATTACATAAAAATTATTAGCGTAATTGCTAATGGCAGAATCAAAGAAAATGAGAATTGTTCTTTCACCGTTACTATAGAGTATAATTTGAGTTCATGTGAAAACGGTATTATATATGTTGGATTTAATAATGATAAATATGATATATGGTCTCTGACAGAAGAAAGTGTGATTATATCTGAAGGAACAAATACAATAACAATTACTACAGAAGCTAATGCCGTATATTGGAATGGTATATTAATGAACTGTTATGTAAATTTATCTGAGTATCCTCACGAGAGTTCATGGTCGCCATTAGCTTCTGATTTTAAGGATATAAATGCAGGAGAATCAACTGTAAGCGATTCACAGTATTATGTAGAGGATTTTCTTGGAATGACATATAAAGAAGTATTTCAGATATTGGGAGAGGGAAAACTATCTTGTTGGAATGGTGGATGGGGGTATTATTGGAAAGATTTAGAACTCGAATTGACATCATATCAGAATGAGGTAATTATTAATTATCAGGAAAAAACTATAATACCGGAAGAGGCTCATGTCGGATTAGTATACACATGGTCTGAAAGCATTCCTGCCAATAAAGATTTAATAGTAGGGATGCGGCTTGCTGATGTTGTCAATAAATATGATTTAACAGAATCTGATATCTATACCCTTGATATAGATAAGGGTTATAATTTGTTTGTAGATAATAAATATAGTTATTCTATTTATATGCATACATCTGGCGAAAATGATTACAATGAACCGATTACTGAAATAGCATTACAAGCAAAAGACTATTATGAGAAAAGGTCAAACTCATAATACAATTCACTCCCAAAATCCTGCATCTTGTCAGAATTCAGACGCAAAAAGCCGCAGGTGATATAAAATATAACCAAAGAAAGGGTGATAATATGAGCGACACGGTTCACAACTGGGACATTGAAGCTTTAAAACAAATGCAGACAGAGATACAAAAAATTCACGATATTCTTTCGGAAAACCGAGATCTGCTCGTGAGCGAGGGATTTGAAATCCTTCAAAATTGGCATGGCAAAGCAGGTAAAAAAATCCTGTTTGTAACAGCCGCAAATGCAGACAAGGTCAATAACTTGATCGAAAGGTTTGCACAGCTTAACGAACAGCTTGGAACTATTATAAATCAATGCTATGTGCCTTGCGAAGAAGAGATCGTATCAAAGGTCTCACAATTAGGTCACAATTTGAGGTGGTGATATTATGGCAAATACTTTTCAATCGCTGATCAATTCAGCAATAAGCTATGTAAATGATGAAGAAATCAAGTTTGACGAGGATAAGGCTGCGGCAATATCCAATACGCTTGGAAAGATATCATCTGAAATTGAAATGGCAGCGGCTCAGATTGAGGGTCCCATATCAGAAGCACAGCCGATATGGACAGGTCAGGCAGCGGAAAATTTCTTTTCCGAGCTCAGCAAACTTGTTTCCGAAACAAAAGAAATAAGCGAAAAGATAAGACAGAACAGACAGCAGCTTGACAATGCCGTTTCCATAATTATGGCGGCGGACAACAAGGTTATTAAAGATATACATGATTTACCTGCTGGAAATGTTTTTCTAAACAACTAATTTGGAGGTGAGATTTTGGGAAATATCTACTTTGATTTCAACGCTGTTTACGATTGCGCAGCAAAGGTCAGGGGAGTTGCCGCTAATGTTGAGCAAGAGGGCAAAAAAATTACTTCTCTTATAGGTAC
>CAMWXM010000354.1 GCA_947178195.1 uncultured Ruminococcus sp. | reverse complement strand
TCATATAGCTTTTTTCCTTTATTTTTATTTTTTTAACTGATTATCAGACGTGCAGGATACGTGTATATAATATCTCGATTTGCGCTTGGTCAAGTCTGACAGGGTTGTTTTTAAGCCTTGTGGGATTTACAGATGTTTTGAGAATGCTTATATCATCAGCTGTTTTTATGCTGACAGCTTCAAAGTCAAGCCAACGGAGCAGTTTTTGATATTTAATAATAGCGTCATTAACATTACTGCATGAAAACGCCTTTGCTATTTTCTCAAAAGTGCTTTCCAGGTATTTTTTTCCTCTGGGATCAACAGTGTCTTCTGTATGCTCAAACATGTACGGAAACAACTCAGACACACATAAAGCCGCAGCGTGACCGTGGGCTATGCCGTAAAGGCTTGTAAGCTTATAGCACATAGCATGTCCGGCAGTAGTCTGGGTGATATTAATAGCTTTCCCGGCTATATTTGCGGCTTTAAGCATATTTTCATTACCATAATCAGTATTGTTTAAATAGGTATCCTTGTTTGCCAGTATCATTTTTATAGCCTGTTCTGAATACTGTTCACTTTCCTCTGTTGAATTTACAGACCAGAAGGATTCGATGGCATGACACAAAGCGTCCATCATGGTAGACTTTTTCTGATACAAAGGCAGTGTTTTTAAAACTGAACTGTCCATAAGTACAGCCGGCGGAATACAGCTTTTATCTGCAACAGACTGTTTTTCGCCATTGTAATAAATAACGGCGTATCTGGTGGCTTCGCTGCCTGTACCTGCAGTAGTAGGTACTGCCAGAAAATCTATATTATTAGGAACGATCTCCTGAGTAAGATAATTTCTGGAAGAGTCCATATTTGAATACAGCTTTATGCATTTAGCTACATCTATAGCGCTTCCTCCGCCAACAGCAATTATCATGTCACAGCTTTCCAAGCGAAACAATTCCACGCCCTTAACCACAGATTCATATTGTGGATTTGGCATAAAATCAGTAAATCTGACGACCTTTATGCCTGAATATGCCTCCAAATCATTGAAATAGTCATCAATCTTTAGAAATCTGATGGCATTATCACAAACCAGCAGAATTTTTTTTACATTGCTCTCTGCCAAAAATCCATCAAGCTCACTATAATTTTCCTTTGCATAAAGTATTCTTTGTTCAGCCATATTAATCTCCATTTATCCGCTGTCAGCGGTGCTCCTGTCTGTTAATTTTCTTCCGGTATCAGACGGATAATATCCTTAAACGGCATACATATGTCGTCGCACTCTTTGGCTCTGTGGTGTTCCAGTATCATCTTAGCTGCATTCTGCATTGCTGGGAATCCGGTTCTTGTAAGTTGGTTTGCATAAATAACAATATTTACTCCACGTTCCTTGAACTCTTCCTCTGTTACAGTATTAAATGAAGTCGGAACGACTACTATCGGAATATTTTTTTCTTTAGTACGGAATTTTTTCACAAATTCAAATATCTCATCAGGTTCTTTCTTTCTGCTGTGTATCATAATTGCGTCCGCACCGGCATCAGAATAAGCAAATGCACGTTCAAGAGCATCGTCCATCCCCTGTTCAAGTATAAGGCTTTCTATTCTTGCACAGATCATAAATTCCTTAGTTTTCTGTGCCTTTTTGCCGGCCTTGATCTTTTCACAGAAATCCGGTATAGTCGCCTGTGTCTGATGTACCTCTGTTCCAAACAGACTGTTCTTTTTCAAACCTGTTTTATCTTCAATGATTATCATTGAAACGCCCATACGCTCCAACGTTTTAACTGTATAAACGAAATGTTCTGTAAGTCCGCCTGTATCACCGTCAAAAATAATAGGCTTTGTTGTAACTTCCATAACGTCATCAATTGTTCGAAAGCGAGATGTCATATCAACAAGTTCGATATCCGGCTTGCCCTTTGCAGTCGAATCACAAAGAGAGCTTATCCACATGGCATCAAATTGTCTTACTCCACCGTCCTGATAAACATTAGTATTTTCAGCAATAAGACCTGTTAAACCACTGTGGGTTTCAATTGCTGTTATCAGACCTTTCATTTCAATGGTACTCCTTAGGCGTTTGCGTCTTATGTCAGGCATTGACAGGTCAGAACGTGTTCTGTTTTCAAGATCTTTGTATTTCTGATCGTTAGAATATGGGAATTCGACAAGCTTTCCTCCATAAGAAGCTAAAATCGATGTAACCTCATCTCTTATAGGCTTCTGAATACCACTTTTCCAGTCATCGCCATGCACGACGATATTTGGACGATATTTTTCAAGTACTTCCTTGTAGCTGAGGTCCTTCTGCTCAATAACACAATAAATACCGTTGATATTTTCAAACATTGCCTTTCTCTCGTTAAAAGGAAGCAGCGGAAAACGCTTGTAGCTAACAACAGCCTCATCTGATAAAACACCAATTATCAGTCTTCCCAGTCTTGCGGCCTTTTTTATAATTGAAATGTGACCGCTGTGAATAATATCTGTAGAAAAGCACATATATACTGTCTTTTTCTCAATTTCAGAAAGCTTACCTGAAATAACCGCAAGATCTTCAGGATTATCAACTTCATTGCAAAGTCTGTTTTCTACATTAAGAGGAATTATGCTACACTGATCTGATATATCGTTGAATGCATTTTCAGCATAGCATTTTATATTGTCTTTTTCACAGTATTCACAGATATTATCAAGCCATTTTGACCAGTCTGCTTTTTTAAGCTTATACAAAGGCTGTGCGGACATTGCGTCGTTAAAAAATTCTATACCGATCTTTACAATTTTTCCCTCTTTGATAACTGCCTTGAAATCCTTTTCAGGCAAATCTGCCGTTGAGGAAACAGTCATACAGCTGCTTTCAGATGCAAGTACATCATCAAAAACTGTGTTTTCAAAAACAAGATCTCCATGAATAAGAATTATATCATCATCAAGATATTCTCTTGCGCAGTAAATTGAATATATATAATTTGTCTTGTCGTAAACCGGATTTTTTACAAATGTAATTTTCAGCGGCAGATCAAGATTATTGCAATAATTCACGAGAACACTGTCAAATGCACCTGTTGTCATTACAATTTCAGTTATTCCTACTTCAGCAAGCTGCCTGAGCTGACGGCTCAAAATAGTTTCATTGCGTAAAATTTCTGTCATACATTTGGGGTGTTCCGACGTGAGAACTCCCATGCGGCTTCCAAGACCTGAATTTAAGATCAATGCTTTCATTTTTTATGACTATTCCTTTCTTAAATTTGTTTTACTGATATATTTTTATGATGTTTTATGATACGGAAAATTTTCCTGAAAATAATATTCAGAATAAACAG
>CAMWXM010000353.1 GCA_947178195.1 uncultured Ruminococcus sp. | reverse complement strand
CGTGAAAGAACATCTTTATATAACGCTCCCTTGTATATTTCCGTCAATTCTGTTTTCCATATTGTTAATGATCGTATACAGCTTTAAAATATATAAAGAAAGTTACCTTTACTATGGAACAAATTATCCGCCGGAACACAGCTACACGCTGCAATATTATATGGACAATCATTTCATGAAGCTTGATTATCAGGCTTTGTCTTCAGGAGCGGTAATAAATACGCTTATCATTCTCTTTATAGTAATGATAATGCTGAAAATTCAAAGGAAATATACGCTATGAAAAGAATAATATTTTTTATAATATATACGGTGTTTGCTTTGTCTTTTGCTTTTCCGATATTCTATACGATCTATTTTTCTTTTAAAAATACCGATGGAATAAACGGATACAGCGAATTGTTTTTTAACTGTTTTTCCTTTTATCCTGCATTCTGGAATTCTGTACTCTACACAATAGCAATTATCTTTTTACAATTAATAATCATTATTCCAATGGCGTTTGCTTTTACAAAACTCAAAACAAAGACTATTAATTTAGTTTTTATTCTATATATAATTTTAATGATGATGCCTTTACAGGTTACTCTCCTGCCTGTTTATATCGGATTGAGAGATTTTAATCTGCTTGATACTCGTTTGGGAATAATTCTGCCCATTGCTTTTTCACCTATGTATGTTGTTATTCTGAAACAATATATGACTACGATCAACGCTTCTATAATTGAAGCGATAATGCTTGAAACGAACTCATTATTCAGGGTAATGGTTTCCGGAGTTATTCCGCAAATCAAGCCTTGTATTTATGCAATAATTTTATTTTCAGCAGCGGAAACATGGAATATATATGAAGAAACGGTTTACTTTCTGAAAAATTCAGATTTAATGCCTATGTCTGTTTTTATAAACAAAATATCGTTATATGAAAATGGAATAATCTACTGCGCATCCGTTATTTGAATTATTCCTATGGTTTTATTATATGGATTATTTTCGGATTATCTAAAGAAGGGAATTGTAATAAGCCATGAAACTGAATAAGATTATTTTTTTATTATCTGTTTTGTTTTTTGCTGTTATGACTTTTTTGACCGCAGCTTCAAGGACTATACACAATCAAAGCTTATGTCATGTCGAAACAATTGAAATCAAAAAGCAGGATTTTACCTGCAAATTTCTTGACGAACAAGGTAATGAATGCTATAGCAAGCGGCGTGCGATAGGAATTCCTAAAGCTTGTGTTGAAAATGATGTTTATATTATCGGAGAAATTAATGTATACGGCGAATCGAGGCAATGTGCAAATAGGGTAGAAATACTATTATTTGATGATTATTTATCCGATGAATATTATGCTGTTTCTTTTGGCTTGTCTGTGGGAGATAAAGTTATTGTTTACAATGATCAGCTTTGCGATGGAATTGAAGTAATCTCCGATTAATTGTGAGCCTGCGTATGCAAAAGTACGCAGGCTTTTTTATTATAACAAAAATAAAATCAGCCATGTGTTTTTTATTTTTAGATTTTAAACCGGAGGCAGAACACAGGCACGGCGAAGCCGCCTGACCTTGACGGGTTATCATAAAAATGCTAAAATTGTGATGTGAATCCGACAGAGAACGTAGTCATCTTATTTTTGAATTTATCACCGTTGGCACGGCTGTGACAGCATTTTTATGATGTTCTGTCAAGGTTGCCGACAAAATTAATTTTTTTGACTGCTTTGGCGGTCTTTTTGCCGTGCCATTTTTCATTTGAATATAAAATTTCCCTGTTAAAAAAACAAGATTTTTAACAGAATTGTTTGTGTTGCTTAATCCCTTATAATTTTGTTTAATTGGAGGGATTTTTTCTTTTTGGGCAGTTTATTTATATACTTAATGGCCATAAAATATATACGGTATTTATATAATGATGACTATCCTATAAAAATCATTTTCAGATATGAAAATATTTTCACCATCAACGCTGAACTGTACGCTCATGATATAAATGAAATTGAAACATTTGCAAAATGTTATTCAACATATTGCAGATGTTATTTTTTTGCTTTTTTTCATTCGGCACGTTCTCCTCCAGATCGGCTTGAATCGTCAAAAATTCAAATTGGAGGAAAACAAATGTATAATAATAATGAAAAACTAAAAAATTTGCAGCTTATAAAAGAAGATTGACAGGAATTTATTGAGCCTGATTACGCTGTTTCAAAACAGGGAGAAAGCTTCCCTGAAATACTCAGCCGTTACATAGACGAAATGCATAAATTACGCAATATAAGGCAAAAAGACATTTCTGACGCAACAGGAATTGAATCTTCGCTTATCACGAAGTACAAACACAACAGGCAGAAGCCCACACTCTATGCCGTTATACTGTTAAGCCTTGCCATGAAACTTACACCTGAGAGAAGTATCCATTTGCTCACAGCAGCTGGATTTGTCCTGAACGATAGTAAGGAACATCGTATTTACAAGCTGTTTTTGCAAGGCTGTGTGTTCGGTGAAAAATATTCAATCGAAAATTGCAATGAACTGCTTCTGCATAATGGATTTATTAAGCTTTCGGTATAAAATATTCAGTAAACTTAGAAAACGGATAGAATTATCTGTAAATACAAAGTCCGTCATAATTAAACGATGCATTTACGCTGTTTAACATGACGGACTTGTTTTATTTTGCGGATAAATTTATCCTTTTACTTTTCAGTCAAGCTACTATATACTGAAATTACAGGCGAATGCCTTGACATGATTTTGCTTTCTCTGAGTGAAATTATGTCACAATTCAATCTTACTGAGAGAGATTGATTGTCAATACAGAATGGTGTATCTGATTTTCAAACTCTTGCTGTACGCCTTTCTGTAATTCTCGATGAAAGGTTGAACGGCAATGAGTAAAAGGCACTTTTATAGAAAGTTTCCGGAGGAAGTTTCAGAAGAATTTGAAAAGATTTATAACAAAATCGTAAGGCATGAGGAATACCTCTATGGGAAAGACGCTGTCAGCAAGGCGATTTTCTTCGGTGATGAAGAAGAACTATACTGGCAGAATATAGCAGGATATATAATTAATCTGGAATCAGAAGAAAAAGAACATACAAAGCTTTGTAACAGAATTGCTGAACTTCGTAATGCTCTTGAAAAGTTGAAAAAAGATTATCCTATGGAGTACGAAATTATTCAGCTTTACTACTTTTCAGAAAAGAAAATTACTCAGCAAGAAATTGGATCAAAGCGCCATATAACAAAACAAGCGGTCAATAAAATACTATAAATGAGCATTTTCAGAATGAATTAGTGAAAATGCACAAAAAGGATC
>CAMWXM010000352.1 GCA_947178195.1 uncultured Ruminococcus sp. | reverse complement strand
CATCAAATATAGAAATATTATACCACATTTTAACGCTTTTTGTCAATTTTATTATTTTTATATTTCTATGTTTGTTAAAAATATCCAACTATAGCTATTGTTGTATGTTCAGTTTATGATGTTTTTGTGCAATCGCGCAGCTGTTGTTATAATTATGAGTACGGATTCGATCTATTCGCCGTCAAAAAAATCGTCAATTTGGAGGAAACGATATGCCACGCAGAGGTGAAAATATTTATAAGAGAAAAGACAACCGTTGGGAGGGAAGACTGCTGATTTGCAAGGATAACGGTAAACCGAAATACCGCTCGGTATACGCTAAAAGCTATTCCCAACTAAAGACAAAGATGGATATACTGCGAAGAACAGGAATTTTTGAAAAAAAGAATATTGAATATAATTTTGATTATTTCACAGAGCAATGGTTAAAAACTGTAAAGCTGAAATGTAAACAGTCAACCTACAACAAATATTCCAATATCTGCAAATGTCACATTATTCCTTTTCTGGGTAATATCAACATGAACCTGTTTTGCAATGAAGATATAAATAAATTTCTTGACAACATATCTGAGCTTGCGGAGAAAACCCAAAACGACATATTATGTGTGGTTAAAATGATATATGCCTTTGCAGAAACACTTGGTTACAAGGGAAATGCTTGTATGAAAACGATTTCTGTAAGAGTTCCGCATAAGCAAATGAGAGTATTGTCGATACAGGAGCAAATTATACTGTCAAATTATCTGACAACGGATATGGATTTATGTAAATTAGGCACTTATATCGCTTTGTGTACCGGAATAAGGATAGGCGAATTGTGCGCTCTTAAAAAATGCAATATTTCTTTTGAAAATAATTTTATCCATATAGGAGCAACAATGCAGCGTGTTCAAGTTGAGGGTTCAGAACAAAAAACAGAGGTGATCGTTACCGAACCCAAAAGTTTTTGTTCTATAAGGGATATTCCGATAACTAAAGCACTTGCGGATTTTTTGCAAAGGCTGTGCCGTTATATGCCGGACGATGCTTACATTCTTACAGGAGACAGTGTGCGGTTTATTGAGCCCACAGTAATGAGGTACCATTTTTCAAGACAACTGAAAGCCTGCGGTTTGGATAATGTAAGATTTCATACGCTTCGGCATAGTTTTGCAACTCGCTGTGTGGAAATGGGAATTGATATAAAGACATTGAGCGAAATATTGGGACATGAAAATGTAAATATAACGCTTAACAGGTATGTTCATTCATCAATGAATTTAAAACGGGCAAGTATGGAAAGGCTGCTGCTTTCGGAAGCCTATTCGCCGTCAATTCAGCCGTCATTGGTTTAAAATTTGCCGTTATAATAGCGTTTTGAGGGGAATTATATTTGATGTGTATACTCTAACATATAAAATGTGCAGCCAAGAGAAAAATATTCGAGTGTATTCGCAAAACACAACAGTCAAATTGATACAACTATGTTTATATAATAAGAGATTAAAGTGAGGTTTATATGGATCAAGAAAAGAAGCTCACAGGCTACCCATCAATAGACAAGCCGTGGCTGAAATATTACAGTGAGGAAGCAATAAACGCACCCACGCCTGAGTGTACAATGTACGAATATATCTACAACCAAAATCAAGATAATTTAGACCGTGTAGCTATGAACTATTATGGTACTAACACCACTTACGGTCAGATGTTTGAGCAGATTTCAAGAATGGCAGGGATTCTTGAGTCAGAGGGCGTTCGTGAAGGCGATTTTGTTACTGTTTGCATGATAAATGCACCGGAAACAGTTTGTCTTTTGTTTGCACTCAATAAAATCGGTGCGGTTGCGAATATGGTATGTGGAGCAAACACACCCGAGGAACTGAAAAAATACATTACTGATTTAGGATCATCTTTGATATTTACAATAGATATATTTCAAGAGAAATTTGTACAAATAGCAGATGAAGCAAATATAAAGAAAATTGTAGTTACTAATCTTACTCAATCCATGTCTTTTACCAATCGAACAGGTGCAAGATTACTGAAAGGCATGAAACCACTGCCATTGCCGAAAGACAAACATTGTTGCAGTTGGAAGCAGTTCTTTAAAAACAGCAGAGTAAGCACACGGACTTGTCACATCTCAGATGCTCCGGCAGTGGTTACATATACGGGAGGCACAACAGGTGGGTCTAAGGGTGCTATACTCAGCAGCAAGGCTGTCAACTCTGTGGCTCAGCAATATATTTTGAGTGAGACTAATTTAAAGCGCAGCAGTACTTGGATGCAGGTTTTACCGCTATTTATAGCCTATGGTATAACCAGTTCAATGGTAATTGCTTTGGCTGTTGGTATGACGCAAATTATTCGAATACCAATGACCGAATCAATTGCAGATTTCTGCAAAAAATTTAAACCGAATCATGTACTATATGGACCGGCTTATTGGGAAAAATTTTCTGATGAAAATGAGGATATAGACTTATCCAATTTTATTGCTCCCACTTCCGGTGGTGATGCTTTGCGACCTTCTGTTGAAGAGAAAATCAACAAATATCTACAAGCACATGGAAGTCCTCATCCAATTTTAAATGGCTATGGCATGACAGAAGTCGGAGCAGGTGTTTCTGTAAACTTTCCTCATGCCTATAAATTTGGAAGTGTCGGAATACCTTTTGCTAAGAATATAATTACCGCTTTTGATACAGAAACGGGTAAGGAACTTCCGTATGAACAGGACGGGGAACTTTGTATTCAAACACCTTCAATGATGCTTGGTTATGTCAGCAACACCGAAGAAACTGCTAATATCATACGTTTACACCACGATGGACAAATATGGGTTCACTCTGGTGATCTCGGTTATGTAGATGGAGATGGCTTTATATATATCAGTGGGAGATTAAAACGATATTTTTTATATATTAAGGGTGGAATTCAAAAGAAGATTTTCAGCCTTGACATAGAAAAAGTGCTTTTAAAGCACTCTAAAGTCGATAATTGCGTTGTCGTACCTAAGTCGGATGACAAAACTTTCCAAGTTGCCGTTGCATACATAATTTTAAAAAAGGAGTTTCGTTCATCGCAGGATATAGAAGCAGAATTTGTTGCCTACTCAGAGGAACATTTGGCTGATGGATATAGGCCTGTTAAGTATTATTTTGTTGACAAGTTCCCGCTTACTAAGATTGGAAAGGTGGACTACAAGGTGTTGGAAAAATTAGCAGAGGAGAAAGAGTATGAACTTACAAAATAATAAGTAACTTACGGATTATCCTTCGATAGACAAGACGTGGCATTAATATTACAGCGAATAACTTTTAATAATAGCGTATTT
>CAMWXM010000351.1 GCA_947178195.1 uncultured Ruminococcus sp. | reverse complement strand
GTATAATATTTTTATATTTTTTTCTTCCGTGCGTATTGCTTATTTATTATATTTCACCGGGAAAATTTAAAAATATTATTCTGCTTGCTTCAGGTATATTTTTTTATGCCTGGGGAGAACCGATATATGTGCTTCTGATGCTGCTTACCACATTTGTGGATTACAGCGCAGGAAGAATTATTGATAAATATGATTCAGTACCTAAAATAAGAAGGCTTGCTCTGATAGGCTCTCTTGTTATTAATTTAGGTATACTTTTCGTTTTCAAATACAGTGGATTTGCCGCAGGGATACTGGGCATAAAGCTTGAAAGCCTTGCCCTTCCTGTGGGAATATCTTTCTATACATTTCAGAGCATGTCCTATACTATTGATATGTACATGCGCAAAATAAAGGTCCAGAAAAGCTTTGTGAATTATGCCGCATATGTTACTCTTTTTCCGCAGATAGTCGCAGGACCTATCGTTCGCTATGAAGAGGTCTCAAACGAGATAGATCACAGAAAAATCAATACTGTTCTTCTTGGCGAAGGAGTGGGTATTTTTATAAAGGGTATTGTAAAAAAAGTTTTTCTTGCAAATAACATCGGCATGCTCTGGACAGAAATAAAGGCTATGGATTATTCGGAAATTTCAGTGATTACAGCATGGCTGGGCATACTGGCGTTTACTTTTCAGATATACTATGACTTTTCAGGCTATTCAGATATGGCTGTGGGACTGGGCAAAATGCTGGGATTTAATTTTCCTGAAAATTTCCGCCACCCATATACCTCAAAAAGCATTTCGGAATTTTGGAGAAGATGGCATATTACCCTCAGTTCGTGGTTTAAATCCTACGTTTATATTCCTCTCGGCGGCAATCGTAAGGGAAAATTCAAGACGCTGCGGAATCTTATGATAGTATGGGCATTGACTGGGTTGTGGCACGGCGCAAGCTGGAACTTTATTTTGTGGGGCGTTTATTTCGGACTCATTATAATTATGGAAAGATTGTTTCTGGGAAAGATTCTGGAAAATCTCAGACCCGGACTGCGTGTTGCTTATACCTTTATTCTGGTGGTGTTCGGCTGGGTACTGTTCGACACAAATACGCTTGGGGACGCTGTAAGCTATTTCGGAGCAATGTTCGGCGCAGGCGCAGGATTTATAGATTCATTAGCGCTTTTTGAAATGAAAAATTATTTATTGCTGTTTATATTATGCGTAGTTGGCAGCACAGGGCTTTTTGGAAGTGTTTTAAAAAAGCTGCATCGTGGATTTACCTGGTCAAAAATTGTTAATATGGCAACGCCGATAGTGCAGGGGATATTGCTTCTGATGTGTACGGCCTATCTTGTAGACGCAAGCTATAATCCGTTTTTATATTTCAGATTTTAGAGAGGAACGGAAATACCATGACGGAAAGAAAACAAAAAATTATTTCGGCAGTTGTTTTTATGATCATAATTTTTCTGCTTCCGGTAATATTTATATTTTCGGATAAGAAAAAGATTTCCGAAGAAGAAAACACAAAGCTTGCCGTAAAGCCAGAATTAAAATTATCGACAATTTATGATAAAAGCTATATGAGGGATATGGATAAATTTTTATCCGACCATTTTCCCGGAAGAATAAACTGGATAAAATCAAAAATGTTCATTGACCGTCTTACAGGAAAAAATATCATAAACGATATTTATCTGGGGGATATGCTTATTGAAAAGCTGCCCGAACCGGATTATGAAGAGGTAAAAAAATCTGTTCAGGCTATAAATCTGTTTGCCCAGCATTATGATACGGAGGTCTCATTTTTGCTTGCTCCCACTTCGGCAGGGATCTATCGTGACAGGCTTCCTCTGAATGCTCCTCAGCTTGACCAGAAGGAATTTATAAATAAAGCTCTTGGAATGTTAAGTGAAGATGTTAATGGAATAAATATTTTTGATACTATGTTATCGGAAAAAGAAAATTATATTTATTACAGAACCGACCATCATTGGACCAGTCTTGGCGCTTACATTGCCTATAAGCAGGTTGCATCGGCGCTTGGATTCTTATCAATTAATATTGATAAATTTGATATTGAGCATGCAAGCAGCGATTTTAAGGGTACTTTTTACAACAAGTGCTTTTACGGCGATGTTGAAGCGGACGTTATAGATATTTATTCATGTAAAGATGGAAATAAAGTTGAAAGTGTTACTATGAACGATGGAAAAAAGGAAGAGGAATCGGATAGTATTTATTTCAGGGATCATTTAAATGTCAATGATAAGTATGGTGTGTTTTTAGGCAAAAACCGTGCTTTTACTAATATTAAAACAAACAAGACAAACGGAAAAAAGCTGCTTGTAATAAAGGATTCTTATGCAAACTCCTTTGTACCGTTTCTTATAAATCATTATTCGGAAATTGCGGTTATTGATTTAAGATATATTAAAACATCTCTGACTGAATTTGTAGACCCGGGCGACTATGACCAGACTCTGTTTTTATATAATGCATCAACCTTTTCAACTGATACAAATGTTAAAATGGCAGGATTTTTTAATTGATATTAATTTTATTTCTTTACACAATGAAAATCAGAAACATGATTGAGGTGAAAAAATGATAGTAGGATTTGCAAAGGAAAGGGATATTCCCGATATTGAAAGGCTGCTGGTGCAGGTTTGTAACGTTCACAGCGATAAGCGTCCCGACCTGTTTAAAAGAAATGGACAAAAATATACTGCACAGCATATAAGAAATCTGATACTTGATAAAAATACGCCTGTTATTACGGCCTTTGACGAGGAAACTCAAAGGGTCGTAGGATATGCAATGTGCGCTGTGAAAATCATTGAAAATAATATGGCTTTATGCAGCATGAAGACCCTTTATATTGACGATTTGTGTATTGATGAAAATTTAAGAGGGCAGGGGATAGGCAAAAAAATATATAGCAGGGTCGTTGAATTTGCTAAAGAAGTGGGCTGTTATAATATTACCCTTAACGTCTGGGAGGGTAATGACAGCGCAAAGAAATTTTATGAAAAATGCGGCTTTAAGCCTCAGAAAACTACCCTTGAAATGATATTGTAAATTTGTACAAGCTTCACGATTTTTCTCCGTACATATAATGTATGGGGAGGTGAATAGCTTGACACCATGTGAATTGACAGCATCGATCACGGCTTTTGCAAATGCATTTGCTTCAAATCTGAGCAACGATGAGCTCACACTCTGGAGTGCGATATTTTGTCAGCTTGGGGAGACTCTTGAAACAATTGCCGTTCAGAGAGAGCTATTAAACAAATCATGCAAAAATATAAATGATGAATAAAGATTTTCAGCTATGCAGACC
>CAMWXM010000350.1 GCA_947178195.1 uncultured Ruminococcus sp. | reverse complement strand
GAGCCAACTACTACAGAGCCTACAACGGAAGCTTCCACAGCAGCAACAACAACATCAATAACAGCTGATACTACAGCAACAACACCACAACCTACAACACCTCCGGATGGAGATGATGCTCTCCCGGACTATACCGGCAACAAGAATGATCTTAAATACGGCGATGTAAACCTTGACGGCTGGGTTACAAGCGCTGACACTATAAAACTTGCAAAATATTTCCTTAGCAAAGATTTGTTTACTCTTGGAAAAGGCGATGAGGCATCAACAGCTAAGGCTAAAGAACAGGCTGACGTTTTAAAAGACGGTTATCTGAGAACCTCGGATACAATGAGACTTAATGAATATAATCTCAAGAATATAACCGAAAATGCACTCGGCAGAGCATATTAATTAAATCTGTTAATACAAAAAGAAAACTCCATTTTATGTGGAGTTTTCTTTTTGCTGTAATTTATCGGAATGTTTTTATGTTTCCGGTCTTTTTTTGCTATGGGACAAAAGCGCTATAGTTTTATATATCATTCTTTCGGCTGCTATGTAAACGAGCAGAGCGATCATGCCGCAGACAACTGTCTGAATTATTACGCTGCATTCTTCGATAATTAATTTTTCAGCAAAGAATGCGGCTTGTGCAGCCAGCACGGAGGAAAGCAGAGGAATTACAATATTATCAGAAAAATTGAAGCTTATGCCTGTGATTTTCATTATCATAATAAGTCGTGAAATGTTGCAGATTATATTGCTTGCAAGGTAAGATGCAACAATACCGTAAAAGCCGAAAACAGGTACGCATATTAACAGGACGGATATTCGTATAACATATTCGACCAGATAATTAAGCGATGAGAAGCTGTGCTTGCCCATTCCTTTTAGAATCCCTTCCAAAATTATCTCAAGGTATATAAACGGTACAGCAGGAGCAAGGATCGCTATAATTTTTCCGGCAAAATAATCTCCGCTCATTAAAAATCCTATTTCTTTTCCGAAGCAAAGAAAGATCATAGCTGTAAATATTGAAAATTCAAAGGTCTGCTTGAGGACCTTATTTATAAGACAGGCGTTTTTATCCGGGTTGTCAGCACAGCGTTCTCTTGCAAGCTCGGGGACAAGTATGCTTGAAAGACTGCATAGTATACTGGACGGAAAAAATAAAGCGGGGATAACTATCGCTTCAAATATACCGAACTGACTGAAGGCTTCCGAGGTGGAGTTTCCATATTGTTTAAGGGTCAGGGGTACTAAAGCGTCATTTGCGCTGCTTAAAACAGAAGTTACGATGCTGTTTAAAAAAATTGGCACTGATGAAAATACAAACCATTTGAATTTTATAGAGCAATTGGTTTCATAATTCTTTTTAAGCTTAAAATATAAAACCGCCATAAATAAGCAGCTGGCTATCTGACCGCCGGCGATACTGACGGCAAATGCCGTAAGAAAATTTATTTTGCCGTTGGTTATCATAAATTCCGCAAAAAAAGCAAATAGTCCCGATTTTACAAGAAATTCTATTACTCCACCGGCAGCTGAGACTGATACCTGCCGAAATGCGGTAAAATATCCTTTTATGCATGTGTTTACAGAACAA
The DNA here is from genome assembly GCA_947178195.1 of uncultured Ruminococcus sp. Lineage (GTDB taxonomy): Bacteria > Bacillota > Clostridia > Oscillospirales > Ruminococcaceae > Porcipelethomonas. The sequence continues at coordinate 1,741 of CAMWXM010000350.1, read as the reverse complement.
AATGGCAGGATAAGCGCAAGAATTTTCACAGTGCTGCCCAATTCGGGAGTTTTTAATATGTCAGAGCTTATTACCCCTGAAAATGAAAAAATGACTGCTCCAGTACAGATGCTCATTATAAGCGAGCTTATAATTCCATATCTGAATACTTTGTTTGGATTTCCAGTTTTTTTGCCTATCTCTTCGGAAATAAACCTGCTTGAGCTCAGATAAATATTACCGCTTGAAATAATTGTCACAAACATAAAAAAAGAGCCTATAAGAGATATTATCCCGATTACGTCCGAACCAAGCTTTCTTGTTATGAAAATATTCAGCAGCAGCGATAATCCCTGCATAACAAGTTCTACTGCCGTTAAAAATACTGTGTCTTTTACAATTTTGTTTTTATTCATAGTCCTGTCCTCCTTAATTTAAGTCTATTAAATTTTAAAAAGAATAATGCGTTATTTGAAGAAATTTTATTGACGAATTGTGAAATTTTCGATATAATATATTATGTAGATAATATGAAGATAATATCGTACTGTTTTGGTGCGGTAAAATATAGATATATCGGAGGAGAAATTTTGAATAACATTGTTTCTGTATCTGTTCTTAGCGCAGATTTTATGCATTTGCAGGAAGAAATTGAAAAAATAGAAAAAAGCGGAGCTCAGATGATTCATTTTGACGTTATGGACGGAGTATTCGTGAATAATATTTCATTCGGATTCCCAGTTTTAGATACTATCAATAAGCATACCGATATGTGCCTTGACGTTCATCTTATGATTACTGACCCTCTTAAATATATAGACAGATGCAAAAAATCAGGAGCAGATATAATTACTTTTCATATTGAAAGTGTAAGCGATACGCAAGCTGTAATCGATGCCATAAAAAAAACAGGCGCAAAAATCGGCTTGTCGCTTAAACCGGGTACGCCCTTTGAAGATGCGATACCTTTTATGGATAAAATAGACATGCTTCTTATTATGACTGTTGAGCCGGGATTCGGCGGACAATCATTTATAGCTGATATGACAGATAAAATATGCACTGCAAAAAAATACATCAAGAATAATAATTTAAAGGTGGATATTCAGGTGGACGGCGGAATAAATGCTGAAACGGCAGGACTTGCAGCTGAAGCCGGTGCAGATATTCTGGTTGCCGGAAGTTATATTTTTAAAAGCAGCGATATAAATAAAGCGGTAAATTTACTGGGCTTTGCCGGCTAATGTTACGCTTAATGCGTTTTCCGGGATTATTTTTGTGAAGTATTCATCGGTAGCCCCAAGATTTATTTCATTGCCGGAAATCACTTTGCCGTAATCTGATGCGAAATTATAAATACTTTCAAAATCAGCTCTCAGCGTCAGGACAAGCCTTATATAATTTTCATTGCAGTAAAGTACGCTTTCATTTATGGAGTCGGAATATAAAAGATTTAATACATTGCATAAATTTTTCAGAGAATCAAATTCATCAAACTGACATATAAGAATTTTTACTGACAATTTAGCTTTCTTTTTTTCGGGTACATAGGAAACAAAAATAAGACATCCGTTTTTTTGTGAAAAAACTTCTGCATACAGCTTTTCATTATCTAAATTTATATCAAGCTGCTGAGAAATATCATCTGAAATTTCAAGCAGAATATTTCTTATGGTTCTGATATTTATATCATTATGGGATATGCCGAATTTTTCAAAGTCATATTTATCAAGATATATTTTTAAAGCATAATCATTAAGCT
>CAMWXM010000349.1 GCA_947178195.1 uncultured Ruminococcus sp. | reverse complement strand
TAATTGACATTGCTTATTTTTTCACGTATATTTTTTATTGTATATATTTATGAAAATATTGATTTAAATAAATATTACAACGACGACAAAATTAATTATGGACTTGGAAGATTGGTAAATGATATGATGTTATTATTCACAGTAATACTTCCGCTGCTTATTTCGGGAATAACAGCCTTATTTGCAGTTAAATCGAGAAATATCAATTTATCCGAAAATCCTAAAGGATTAAAGAAATACAAACGTATTTCAATGGTGGGCTATGTTTTTATGCTAATATCCTGCTTGCTTTATACATTTATATTAGTGTCTTTTACTCGAGAAGTTATTATAAAGGTTTTGGCGGTTTCTTTTTATACATGGGTAATAGCAGTTGCGATAATAGGTCTTATAAATACAAAAAAATTATAGGCAGCATCGCACAAAGACCGACTGAAAGCTTTATACAATATTATCTATATTAGGAGCAAATAATGAAAATGACTAAAAAGACAAATCGTCTTGACAACAAAAATTTATTAACAACGGTAATTTCATCATTAATTGCTTTGTTTTTTGCAGTAGGCGCAATGCTGGAAATAGATTATTTTGCAGATATAATCGGTATATGCGGTTTTATTTTCAGGTTGATTAATGTATACATATCTTATGAATTTACCGTGTACTCAATGTTTATACTGAATGCATTAAACATAATAATAGCTGTTATGGGAAAATTTGTTTTTTTTCCACAAAAAACAAAAGCATATAAAATACTTGTAGCTTTAAATTATATTATAATGCTATTGGTTTTAATAGTTTTTATAATTCCTGCTTGTTTATATGTGGTTTTTTCATATGTTATGCCAAATGTTATAATGTTGTTTGTTGCCTTGGCTTTATTATTTTTGATAATATTAATTATTAAGCATATGTATGAAATGCTTAAAGCGACATTGTTATTGAAATAAAGGAGTTTAATATGAAAACTAAAAAAATGGGCGTTAAAAAAATGTTTATCATAATAGGAATTTTATTTGTTTTTATCGGAGCAGTTTTGTTTATTGCAGGTGTGATTTCAATTTCTTATGAAACAGACTTTAAAAATAACGCCGAAACAACAGAAGCCGTGATAGTGGATATTGAGTATTTTCGTAAGAAAAACGGAATGAAGCGCAAACCTGTGGTCGAATATACGGTAGATGGAGTTAAATATAAGCAGACGCTTGACGAATACAATTCGGGAATGAGAATAGGCGATAATATAACGATATATTACGATCCGGAAGATCCTGAGAACGTAAGCACCGGTTCGCTGTTTGCTTCATTATTAGCAATATGTATGGGCGGTTTGTTTGTTATAATCGGCGGTGCATTTATTGCGTCGGTAATTGTTTCGTTTATAAAAAAAACAAAACTTATTACAACAGGCGATGCTTTTACCGGTGTAATAATAGACGTAAAAATGAATATGTCGGTAAGGATAAATCGCCGTCACCCATACAAAGTCGAATGCGAGGTTACTGACCCTTACACTACCGAAAGATATCTTTACAGCTCAGAAAATATTATGGAAGATATTTCAGAACTGATAGGAAGCGATGTGACAGTCTATGTAGATAAAAACAACAAGGGCAAATATTATGTCGATGTTAAAGAATTGATAAACAGGCATAATGCGGAAAGTAATGTTCATGATTACAGATAAGGAGTGAAAATGTACACATTAATAAAAAAACAAGGGAAAGCAAGACGAGGTCAGTTTGAAACGGTGCATGGTACATTTCAGACGCCGTGCTTTATGAATGTGGGTACGGCGGCGGCTATCAAGGGAGGTATCTCTTCTCTTGACTTAGTTGATCTAAAATGTCAAGTGGAGCTTTGTAATACCTATCATCTTCATCTGCGTCCCTCCGATAAGGTAATAAAAGAAATGGGCGGGCTTCATAAATTTATGAACTGGCAAAGACCGATACTGACTGATAGCGGCGGATTTCAGGTATTTTCTTTAGCTAAGCTGCGTAAAATAAAAGAAGAAGGAGTTTACTTTTCTTCACATATAGACGGCAGAAAAATTTTTATGGGTCCTGAGGAGAGTATGCAGATACAGTCAAATTTAGCTTCTACAATTGCAATGGCTTTTGATGAATGTATTGAAAATCCCTCCGAGCATGAATATGCGGCAAATTCTATTGAGCGTACCACACGCTGGCTTTACCGCTGTAAGGACGAAATAGAACGACTTAATTCTCTTCACGGTACCATAAATAAAAAGCAGATGCTTTTCGGCATAAATCAGGGAAGCACCTACGATGACTTGCGTATAAAACATATGGAAGATATTGCTAAGCTTGACCTTGACGGTTATTCTATAGGAGGACTTGCGGTAGGGGAGTCGACAGAAGAAATGTACCGCATTATTGACGTCATAGAACCTTATATGCCACGAGACAAGCCAAGATACTTAATGGGAGTAGGTACGCCTTCCAACATTATCGAGGCTGTGGCAAGAGGGGTGGATATGTTCGACTGCGTAATGCCAAGCCGCAACGCACGTCATGCTACCGTATTTACATGGGAGGGGATTATGCACCTTACAAACAAATGCTATGAAACGGACGGACGTCCTATTGATGAGCATTGCGATTGTCCGGTATGCAAAAGTTTTACAAGAAGCTATATCCGTCACCTTTTTAAAGCAGGCGAAATGCTTGCAGGACGACTTGCGGTCATGCATAATCTTTATTTTTATAATACCCTTGCCGAAAAAATCAGAGAATCTATAGAAAACGATAACTTTGACCATTTCAGACAAAAATATTCGGAGCTTTTGAACAGGAGGATATAATGGGATTAACAGAATTGATTCTGATAGGTATAGGTCTTTCAATGGACGCTTTTGCGGTGTCGGTTACAAACGGACTATGCTGCAAAAACATAAAAATTGCCGGTACTATTGCCGATGGACTTTGCTTTGGAATATTTCAGGGAATCATGCCGCTTATCGGATATTTTTTAGGTATCGGATTTGCAGAATATATAACCTCTTTCGATCATATTATCGCTCTTGTTCTTTTAGGCTTTATCGGCGGTCAGATGATCTGGGAATCCTTTAAAAAGGACGATGATGAATACAGAGAAAATACTCTTACGACAAAAATGCTGCTTATGCAGGGGATAGCCACAAGCATTGATGCACTAGCAGTAGGAGTAAGCTTTGCGGCTTTGAAAGACGTAAATATCCGCTTTGCGGCTGCGGCTCTCTGCTGTATTACTTTTGCATTCAGCGCAGTGGGAGTTAATATAGGAAAAAAATACGGTATGAAACTAAACAATAAGGCTCAGCTTATAGG
>CAMWXM010000348.1 GCA_947178195.1 uncultured Ruminococcus sp. | reverse complement strand
TGGGCGAAATAATTAAGGTTTCCATAGGTCAGTTTTACGGTATTGAGATAAACGACTTTGCTGTATCGGTTGCAAAAACAGCTTTGTGGATTGCGGAAAGTCAGATGATGCACGAGACAGAGGAAATTGTGCATACAAACCTTGAATTTCTCCCGCTGAAATCCTATGCTAACATTGTGGAGGGGAACGCTTTGCGTATTTCTTGGGAGAGTGTTGTCCCTAAAAATGAAGTTGATTTTATTATGGGTAATCCGCCGTTTGTGGGTTCATCATATTGCTCTGACAATCAAAAAAACGATATTGTAGATTTATTTGAAAATATCAAACTTTCCAATTCAATTGATTATGTAGCAGGTTGGTATTATAAGGCTTCTGAACTAATACAATCTACAAATATTCGATGTGCTTTTGTTTCGACAAATAGTATTACACAAGGAGAACAGGTTTCTCCTATTTGGGAGACATTATTTTCAAAATTTAGTATATCAATTGATTTTGCATGGCAAACCTTTGTTTGGAATAGTGAGGCAAGCCTAAAAGCACATGTGCATGTTGTTATAATAGGCTTCTCTTTAAAAAATACAGTATCGCAAAAAAAATTATATTATTCAGATTCAAGTTTATTGAAATGTAATAATCTAAATGCTTATTTAATGCCTGCTCCTGATATGTTTATAAAAAGCCAATCAAAAAACATATGCAATATGCCTAAGATTATGCACGGAAGCAAACCCAGTGATGGAGGTTTTTTAATATTGTCACCTGAAGAAAAAGAAGAATTAATTTCAAAGGAACCAAATGCAAAAAAATTTATTAAACAGTATTCAGGTGGGGTTGATTTTTTAAGAAATCAAAAAAGATATTGTTTATGGCTTGTTGATGCAAGTCCAAAAGAAATTAACGATTTACCTCTTGTTTTAAAACGTGTAAAGGCAGTAAAAGAATCAAGAATAAATAGTTCAGCAAAGGCAACACAGGCTAAAGCAGATACACCCACATTATTTTTTACAATTACTCAACCGACAAGTGGAATGATGTTAGTTGGACCTCAAGTTTCCTCAGGTCGTAGAAGATATATTCCATTTGGATTTTACTCTTGCGATATTATTGCCAGTGATAAATTATTGATTATGCCAAATGCAGAATTGTACCATTTTGGTGTAATGATGTCAAATGTTCATAATTCTTGGGTTAGAGCATTTGCGGGAAGATTAAAATCTGACTTTACATACTCTGTGAATATTGTTTATAACAACTTTCCATGGTGCAATCCCACCGACGAACAAAAAGCCAAAATAGAACAGACCGCACAGGCGATACTTGACGCGCGTGCGCTTTATCCCGACTGCTCCCTTGCCGATCTGTATGACGAACTGACTATGCCAAAGGAGCTTAGAAAGGCTCATCAGAACAACGACAGGGCGGTTATGCAGGCTTATGGGTTTGACGTGAAAACTATGACGGAGAGCGAGTGCGTGGGGGAATTGATGAAGATGTATCAGGAAATGACAGGAAGATAATTTAAGGAGGATTTTAACATATGTACATAACATTTCTTATTGGTAATGGATTTGACTTGAATTTAGGATTAAAAACAGGATATAAAGATTTTTTAAAAGTATACACATCTAAATCAGGCTCTGTCGAAACTGAAAATGATAGTATTTTGTCTTATTTTAAAAATGAAATAAGCGAAAATGAAGATTTATGGTCTGACGCAGAACTTGCTTTTGGACAACTAACAAGCAAATTTAAGAGCGACAATAAAAATGCCGAAGATTTTTCAGAGTGTCACGAGGACTTTTGTGTAAACTTAGCTAATTACCTCGCCGCACAAGAAAATCGTATAAATTTTAATAATCTTAAAGAAATAACAAGTAAATCACTTGCTAATGCACTTAAAAATTATCTCAACTATTTTAGAGAGGTCGAAAAAGAACAGATTAAATCATCATATATTAATATTGAAGAAGGATATGTTTATAATTTTATAAATTTTAATTATACTAAAACACTTAATAAATGCTTTTCAGCTTTAAAGAATTCAAATATTGATTTAGGTGTACGATATTTACATCCAAACTCATTAGGAGATATAATTAATGTTCATGGAACTGTAAACAGAGATATGGTTTTTGGAGTAGGTGACAAATCGCAAATTGCTATGCCAAGCCTATTTGATGGTTACAGCAGCGAATATATCAATCAAATTATAAAATCAGAAATTGATAAGGATAATAAAGAAAACACCTATAAAAAAGCATTCAACGTTTTAGATAAAAGTAGACTAATTTATATATACGGTATGTCAATAGGTGAAACAGATAAGTTATGGTGGGGAAAAATTTGTACATTAATGCACAATCATAAAGACCTTAATATAATCATTCATATGTTTGATACTCCTAAAAGCCCTTTAATTCGCCGTAAATATACAACTTTTGAAAATCAAGTCAGAGAAAGATTTCTATCCTTTTCCAATTTGGATAAGTCGCAAAAAGATGATATATTTGGACGTATACATATAGATGGCTCAAATATATTCAGCGGATTAACCGATTTGGTTAAAAACCCCAAAAATTTTTTTGAAAAAGAACTTGCTGCTTCATCAAAATAAATAATGAAGCTATTTATGCAAGCTTATGGGGTTATGTGAAAACTATAACGGAAAACAAGTGCGTTGGGGAATTGATGAAGATGTATAGAGATATGATAGAATAATATTTTTGAGGTGATTTTTATGGAAACAGCGGAAGAAATCATTGAAAACATTTCTAATAAACTGGAGGAATGTAAACGTAAAGGCTTTAAATCTATAAAAATTCCAATTTGGCATTTATTTGCAAATCATATAGTTTATGTAAACAGATTTGGCAGTTCAGAAATTAAAGATGATGTATGTAATTTTTTAGATGAAATATTAAAAAGAAATAACATGTTATATCATATTCAAAAAGGCACAATAATTTACAGAGCAAGAAAGATTATGCAGGAAGAAATTACAAAAAATGCAGATAGGCATTTTGTAGGATTTAACGCTGAAAAATCTGGTATGCCTCCATATAGAAAAACACCTAATGGAAGAGTAAATATAGCAGGTATACCTATTCTTTATACAGCAACAGAAAAAGAAACTGCTTGCGCTGAACTTCGACCAATGAGAAATGATTACATAAGTATAGCTGAATACAAACTTATAGAAGATATTGATGTTGCAAATTTTATATTAGAACAAATTGAAAATGTTGAACAAGAAATAGATGGACAGTTATTTTTAAAAGATATGTTTAAAAGTTTTTCAATGCCCATTTCAAATGAGTTAATTGATTATTTGCCA
>CAMWXM010000347.1 GCA_947178195.1 uncultured Ruminococcus sp. | reverse complement strand
ATATAATGCAATAGATTATTTGCTTGAAGCAGGCTACACTGATGTTGGAGAGGATGGGTACACTGATCTTGCATTTTCTATTGTTCCAACGCAATTAACAAAGGACACAATACCTCAAGTTGTTAAATTTTGCTTTGATCACAATATCTTTCCATCTGTGGGTGAATTGGAACAAGCAGGAAATGTTGTCAATCTAAATCTTTTTGCATCTTTGGGTCTCTCTGAAAAAAATCTTAATGACATTAAGTTATCGGCAGAACTTGCGCAAATTGGATATATGCGCCCTATATGTCCTGCAATACTTTGTGGATTGCATATCGACAACAAAGGTAACTGCATTGTTGATACAGTTACCGGTTTAAACTGCAAGTGGTTTTTATTGAAAGATCCGCATACAACTGTAATAGGAAACATTCATGATTGCTCTATTGATGAATTAGCAGTAAAGGTAAAGAAGTATCGTGAATATTGTTGGGAAAAAAATAGACAAAAAATTGATGAATATGAAGCTATCAGCTATACCTTTGGCGGTTGCGGTGGTAACCCTGCACAAGTAATTTCACTATATAAGGAGATCAATGGGATAAGATGATACTAGAGAGCATCAATATTATTGGAGCGGGTTTAGCTGGATGTGAGGCTGCACTTTATTTAGCCAAACATGGCTTTTCTGTTCGGCTTTATGAAATGAAACCGTATAAGCGGTCAAAAGCACATACTCTTAATTCGTATTGTGAATTAGTTTGTAATAATCTTCTTTGTAGCAATTCAAAAATAACTCCTCTTAATATGCTATATCAAGAAATATCCCTTCTTGGCAGTGAGGTGATAAAGCACATTCAATTGGCTAGAGTTAACGATATGTGTAATATTGCTGTTGACGGCTTATATCTTTCTCAGTATGTTACAAAAGCGTTACAAGAAAATCCTCTAATAACCGTTTTTAATGACGAGATTACTCATATTCCGTCAGAAAGACCCACAATTATTGCTACTGGTCCTTTAACATCAGATGGATTGTTACCAGCACTGGAAAAGCGTTTTTGTGGAAATCTTTCATTTCATGATGCTAATAGTATTGTAATATCCGCAGATGGTTTAGATTATTCAAAAATGGAAAAGATTTCAGAGGATGTTTATTACATTCATTTGGATGAAAAAGAATACACCTCTTTAGAAATTATTGCTCGAAATGCCGAAATTGCCCATGCTAAAACACCATATACTGACACAAACGGCTTCATACAATGTTTACCAGTGGAAACGCTAGCAGAAAGTCACGGTAAACTCGCTAAATATAAGCTTTTCCCACAAAGCAAGTTGGCTAGTGCTACAATTGTTTTAAGACGTGATAGTCGTTTTAGTAGTCACACTTTCGTTATATCAGAATTTACAACTGATATGAAACATCCATGGCAGGATCAAATAATACACTCCATAAAAGGACTATCTAATGCGAAAATCGTTCGTTATGGTGCATATCATGAAGATACATATATTGATGCTCCAAAGAATTTAAATGAAAATTATGAGGTCGTTGGTGATAGTGGATTGTATGTTATAGGACAGTTGTCTGGTATTGATGGATATTTACCGGCAATATCAAGTGCTGTAGTTGCTGCACGATCGATTATTGGTCAACAACAAGGCAGAATTGTCAATCCATTGCCAGCTTTTACTATGATTGGGGCATTAGGAAACTATGTTTCAACTAAAAAAGAGAAGAAATATGAGCCAATGATTCCATTGTTTGAAATGCTTTCCCCAAAATCAGATGATTACCAAGCGCAATTATTAAAATCACTTGACTATCTAAAACAAATTGTAAAAAAAGAGAAATTATAGACACTATGTTCCACAATTCTGATATAGTTGGTTTATAATTTGTCAACTGCTAAAAAACAGATGTTTTTTGATGTTTTACAAAAAACGTTGTAGCTAGAAATTATCTTCTATCCAGATCATGTATCAAATTTGTGCTTTATTTTTGGTATTATGAGGAGATTGTGGCAGTGCCAAAGTACGAAACAAAAGCAAGTTATTGCATATATTAAGTCACTGATGAAGGAAATGAACAAGGAACACGACATTACTATTCAGCAAGCCATTGACAAGCTAGAGGAGGAAGGCATACTCGCATACGAAAGACAGTCTAGCGGATAATGAACAGCTAAAGAGTTATGGCGTAGACATTGTCGAAGTACGCAGCTCGTAGAACCACTACGATATGAATAGCGGTTTATTTTCTTTGTCTGAGTTAATTGCTGGCAGATGCAGGAAAAGCCGTTTTAAGTGAACACCTGTCGAAATCTGAACCCCCAGAGTACGATTTGAAATGCAGAAAATCCGCATAATATTATGGAATGATAAAATGATGCCCTCTTATGCTATTTATGGACACCAATACTTTAAAATTCATGTGAGTGTTCAAATCTATTTGGTCACAATCTTACAAACTGGACAAATCCGAAACACGATGTTGCTTCGGATTTTCTCGTTTTCTATTTTGGTAAACCAGTGTTCGGATTGGTGGTTTACCTATAAAAAAGATCGCCTCAACATTAAATGTTGAGGCAGCTTTTCTGGAACATAAGAGTCTTGCTTTGAGCAGATAGCCCTGCTATTTACTTCTTAAAATTCTTAATGTTAGCCGGTGCTTTGGGCTGATAGCTCATGAACGTACAAGTAGTCTTATTAAAGCACCCGTAAAACGGTATTTTCCGTTTTGCGGGTGCTTTTTTTGTTTTATTATAGATAAACCACGGTGCAGAGCGCCGCCCTCCGAAAAATTAATTCCTATAACTCAATTCAAATTTTCGGAGGTTTTATTATGGCAGACAAGGAAATCAAGCTCGAATTCAGCAAGACGGAGGACGGGAGAAATCTTCTCGTGCTTTCAAGCGTATATCAGCACAACTGCTCGAATCAGAAAACGGTTATCGTGGACGATGATGTGCTGGAGGTCTTTCAGCAGAAGTGCCGCGATCAGGAGCATGAACGGAATTGGCGGCGCAGACACGGAAACAGGTTTATTTTTCTCGGCAGCGATGAGAATTTTGACGCAAAGCTGGGTCTTATAACCTATCCTCCCGATGAAACGGTAGAGAGCGATCTGTATCTGGAGTATATCAAGCGGTTCTTTGATGAAAAGACGTACAGACGCGGAATGCTGTATTATCTTCACAAGTTCTCGCAAGATGAAATAGCCGAGATTGAGGGAGTGTCACAAATGGCTATAAGTAAAAGCGTTTCCAAATTCAAGGAAACTATGGCGAAAATATACAAAATCAAGCTCGAATAACATTTTCTTTTGTGAATTGTTACAAAATTTGCTTGGT
>CAMWXM010000346.1 GCA_947178195.1 uncultured Ruminococcus sp. | reverse complement strand
TGATGATTCGTTAGATGAAGATTTATTAGATGAAGATTTGTTTGGTGATGATTTGTTTGATTATAATATGAATTTGTTACGCGATTTTTGGAAAAAGAAAATAACAGAAGTGTATGAAATGATTTTTAAAAGATATACTACAGAATTATGTCCAACGATGGCTTCATATAGGGCTAATGAAAGTATTGTGGATTATATTGATTTTATAAAAGAAGCGGGATTGACATTATTACTGAGTGGAGTGTGAACATATGATAATTAGTAATTGGGATATGGATTTTACAGATTTTAAATGGAAAACATACGATTATGAAACCTATGCAGATACATTTATAGAATGGTGTTTTGAACAGAAATGTTATAGTCTTCGTCAAGGGAAAAAATTGTTAATTGAATGGAGGACTCGTAAAGAAAAATATATATCTCGTCTTGATACAATTGTTTTTGACTTCCAGCATTTCAGCAGACACGATAGTTCTCATTCGGTCAATATTTTAAATTCAATTGAACTTGTATTGGGAAGGAACCGTGTTAAAATGCTCTCATGTAGTGATCTTTGGCTGTTGCTTGAAAGTGCATATTTTCATGATATAGGTATGGCTTTGACAGATGCGGAGCGTAATGAAATTTTATCAGATAAAGAATTTAAAAATTTTTTGGACAGTGCGCTTATATGTAACAGTATTGATGAAAGGGAAGCAAGTAATTATATAAAGCAGGTAGAAAATTTGTTAAATGGCAGAAAGCAGACTGATGGAATTGAAGAAAATGAAAAAGTAGAGTTTACTGATAGCTGGTCGGCGGATGTTTCCAAAAATGCTAACATTCTTATAGCATCATATATACGTAAAATTCACCCTCAAAGAAGTAAAGAGTTTATGAAGTCACTACTTGATTGTGAAAATACACAAAAAAATGGATCAGAAATTAAAGAACGGTTAAATAAGCTTGTTGCATTGGTTTCAGAACTGCACGGAAAAAGCTTTAAAGATATTTATTCTGTAGTATATCACGATTTGGGCTTTGATACGGAATATCTTCATCCTCAATTTGCTGCTGCTATGTTAAGACTGGGAGACTTGCTGGATCTTGACAATAACCGTTTTAATATAAGGGCGATTGAACATTTTGGTGATCTTCCTAATATGAGCTCATATCATTATGAAAAGCATAAAGCCATTTATCATTTTTCAATCGATGAAGAAAAAATTGAGGTGTCAGCGTATTCGGACAATGATAACGTTTGCAGAGAAGTGGGGAAATGGTTCAGTTGGCTTAAAAAGGAGGTGGAAGATTTAATTTGCGATTGGAATGCTATTGTGCCAAGCTGTATTAAAGGGTGTACTTTGCAAAGGTGCAAACTTGATATCAGATTCGGAGATACCGAGTATGATTCTGAGGGTTACGATAACTTTAATGTCGACCGTGAAAGCATTATTTCTTTAATGACAGGTTCAAATATTTATGAATCGAAATCAGATTGCTTTAGGGAATATATTCAGAATTCGATTGATGCAAGCAAGCTGCAGCTTTGGCTGGATATTGAGAATAAAAAGATTTCAATATGCGATGATAGTAAGGCATTATCTGAAATTACTCCATTTGATATTTCCGAGGTCGATTATGAAAATCTTGCAATTGAAATTAATATTTCATCATTTAATAAAAACGAAAAATTAGATAATAAAAATGAAAAATCAGATATTTGTATAAAATTTATTGATCATGGTGTAGGTATGGAATCGGAATGTGTTTCAAATATTTCTGTTGTGGGACGCGGTTGGAAAAAAAGACAAATATATTTGGAGGCTGTTCAGAAAATGCCTGATTGGCTTAAACCTACAGGTGGATTTGGTATAGGCTTGCAGTCTGCATTTATGCTGACCAATCATGTTGATATTACTACAAAATCAATTTTGGAATCATCAGGTCATAAAATAGAGTTTGATTCTCCCCAAAAGGGCGGAAGCATAATTAAAAAGATTTCCAAGCAATATATATCAGGGACAACTGTGGAAATTCATATTCCGAAGGATACATTTTTACATATTGCAAAAAATACAATGAGATTAACTACTGGAAAAGAAGATAATATCAATTCAAATTTTTTGTTGTCTGAGTGTGATATTTTTTCTGACGATTATATGGAGCAGTTTGCTTTTGAATTTTTTAAATATTACTTGAAAATGAAAATTCCGAATCCTCTTTTTCCTATAAAAATTGTATGTTCTAAGGAAGAAGTTACTTACAAAAGCTCATATGCATCTGATGACCGCGGGTTTAAAACTATTAACAATTTGTGTGAAAAGGATGACTGTATTTATAGCATTTCAGACAAGCTTACTGTAAGAATTTGGGATAAAAAGGAAAATACATTTGCATATATAGCTCCTCAGTCTGAGCGAATAGTGAATTTCAATAATGAGATTGGAAGGCTCAGAAATCACTTTTGTTATCGAAATTTTAAAGTAGATAATATAAAAGAGCAGGAAATGGGCATACGATACTATAATTTTTTGAGCACTTGTGTCGATATTATGAATCAAAAAACGAAAGAAGTATTATCCCTTAGAAGAAATGATTTTGTTTCGGATTTTAAAATTAATGACTATTATGAAAAGTATTTGTCTTTGTACATTGATATTATTAATGAAAAATTTTATAATATTAGATATATCCACGAATATTTAAATGTTTATTTGTTTATTTTGATGGCAATTCAAATTGCTGATAAGGAAAAAGCAAATAGAACAATGATAAATTTTATTGATATAGTCGGAAATGATTCTCAAACTATTTATATTTTTCAAAATAATCGGCTAATTCAAAAAAAGGTAAGCACAAAAGAAGTTCTTCAAAAAATTATTGATATTTACACAAATCATCAAAGCGATGAATTCAATGGAAAGATTTTTATTGTTGCTAAGGAACAAAATATTCCTGCTAACGAGGTTTTACGTATATCATTTACAAATGAATATAATGGTGTCTGGAATGAGATCGTTTCAACGCTTAGGGATGGAGAGTGGATATATACTGACAGCGAACTTTGCAGCGCATTATACTATGTTGGGAAAAAATTCAAAACAAAGAATTTTACTGTTTATGGGGATAAGGAAGAACTAATATATACCATGATAAGCGGGTTGGACGAAGACTGGAATTATGAAAAAACTAATAAAATTACTGAGAAAGATTTATATGATAGTGTTTTTAATGCTGCCGGCGCGAGATATATTGCAGAAAATGTAGAATGCACTCCATATAATGATTTAAGAGTAACGTGTTTGCCGAGTACAAACGAATTCAGTAATTATCAAATGAGGGAAAAAACATATATTATTTCTCCTATTGGGGAC